>JBPCQM010000284.1:0-13581 GCA_050998115.1 Pseudolabrys sp.
TCACGTTCAACCTGTTCCATGATCGGGGCGGGCGGGGCGCGGAGGTCGTCGTTCACCGGAACGACAAAGTATTGGTCGACGCTGTGAGGGCGACGAAGCCCGACGCGATGGTGTTGTCGCCGGGCCCCTGCACGCCGGACGACGCCGGCATTTGTCTCGCGCTGATCGAAAAAGCAGCGTCGAGCGTTCCTATTCTCGGCGTCTGTCTCGGCCATCAGGCGATTGGTCAGGCGTTTGGCGGCAAGGTCGTGAGCGCGCCGGAGCCAGTGCACGGCAAACTTTCGCAGATACACACCAATTCAACTGGCGTGTTTCGTGGCATCAATGCGCCGTTTGTGGCAACGCGCTACCATTCGCTGGTGGTTGATCGCGACACGTTGCCTGACTATCTGGTCGTCAATGCCGAAACCGATGACCGTCTGGTAATGGGTCTGCTGCATACCGATCTGCCGGTGCACGGCGTGCAGTTTCATCCGGAAAGCATCGCCTCCGAGCACGGTCATCTCATTCTCAAGAATTTCCTCGAAATTGCCGCCGCGTGGAACGCCAAGCGCGCTCGTCCTGCACAATCCGCGCAACCAGCGTCATTCGCGCGCGCGGCGCATTGAGGGACGAGCCGTGAGTGACGATTTTAAGGCACTGATCGCCAAGATCGCGACCGGAGCAAGCCTGACGCGAGACGAATCCGCACAGGCTTTCGACCGCATGATGTCGGGCGAAGCCACCCCATCGCAGATGGGCGGCCTGCTAATGGCGCTGCGGATACGCGGCGAAACGGTGGACGAGATCACCGGCGCCGTCACCACCATGCGCGCCAAGATGCTCGGCGTGAAAGCCCCACCCGGCGCAATCGATGTGGTCGGCACCGGCGGCGACGCTTCCGGCTCCTTCAATATTTCCACCTGCGCCGCCTTCATTGTCGCCGGCGCCGGTGTACCGGTCGCTAAGCATGGCAACCGTGCGCTGTCGTCGAAATCCGGCGCCGCTGACGTGCTCGGCGCGCTCGGTGTCAACCTCAATCTCTCGCCGGGGCAAGTTGGGCGCTGCATCAATGAGGCCGGTATAGGCTTTATGTTTGCGCCGTCGCATCATCCCGCGATGAAGAACGTCGGGCCGACTCGGGTCGAGCTCGGCACCCGCACGATCTTTAACTTGCTGGGGCCGCTCTCGAACCCCGCTGGCGTCAAGCGGCAAATGGTCGGGACGTTTTCCCGGCAGTGGATCGCGCCAATGGCGCAGGTTCTCAAGAACCTTGGATCGGAATCGGCTTGGGTCGTGCATGGCTCTGACGGGCTCGACGAGATCACGACGTCGGGCCCGACCAGCGTGGCCGCACTCGAAAACGGCACGATCCGCAATTTTGAGATTTCGCCGGAGGACGTCGGCCTCAGGCGCGCGGAGCCCGACGCGCTCAAGGGCGGCGATGCCAACACTAACGCAAAAGCGCTGCTCGACGTGCTCAAGGGCAAGAAGAATGCGCTGCGCGACATCGGCATGTTCAATGCCGCCGCCGCGCTGGTGGTGGCCGGCCGCGCAAAGGAATTGAATGAAGGTATGATGCTGGCGGCAAAATCGGTCGACAGCGGCGAGGCCGAAAGCAAGCTCGAACGTCTGATCACGGTCTCGAACGCCACAATCGAAGCATGAGCGACATCCTGGAAAAAATTGCCGCCTACAAGCGCGAGGAAATCGTGGTGGCGAAGCGTTTGCGCCCGCTGACGATGCTGGAGCGCGATGCCAAAATGGCGCGTCCGCCGCGAGGTTTTCTGCGCGCGATCGAACAAAAATTTGCCAGCGGCGATTACGCGCTGATTGCCGAGGTGAAGAAGGCGAGCCCGTCGAAGGGCCTAATTCGCGACGACTTTGATCTGCCGTCACTTGCGACAGCCTATGAGCAAGGTGGCGCAGTTTGTTTGTCGGTGCTGACTGACGCTCCGTCATTTCAGGGCCGGCCGGAGTTTCTGGCCCAGGCGCGCGACGCGACAAGGCTACCGGCGCTGCGCAAGGATTTCATCTACGAGCCCTATCAGGTCGTTGAATCCCGGGCGCTGGGCGCCGACTGCATCCTCGTCATCATGGCGGCGCTCGACGATACCGCTGCCAAGGCGGTCGAAGACGCCGCCTTTGATCTCGGCATGGACGTACTGCTTGAGATCCACAACGAGGCCGAACTCGCACGCGCCTTGAAACTGCGCTCGCGGCTGATCGGTATCAACAACCGCGACCTGCGCACATTCGAAACCAGCCTCGCGGTGTGCGAGGCCCTGGCGCCGAACATCCCTCAGGATCGCATAGTTGTCGCCGAAAGCGGGCTCAATAGCCCGGCCGATTTGGCCCGGCTTTCCAGATTTGGAATCTCAACTTTCCTGATCGGCGAAAGTCTGATGCGGCAGGCCGACGTCGCGGCGGCCACCCGCGCCATTCTCGCCCGCCCGTCGCGTGCCGCGGCCGAGTAGCCGGTGACAAAGAAACTTACCCATATCGGCAAGCGCGGTCAGGCGCATATGGTCGACGTCGGCGACAAGGCCATGACCGAGCGTAGCGCCACGGCGCAGGGCCGCGTGCGTATGACCAAGCAAACGTTCGCGCTGCTGCTCAAGGGCAACGCTAAAAAAGGCGATGTATTGGGCGTGGCGCGGCTCGCCGGCATCATGGCGGCCAAGCGCACGCACGAACTGATCCCGCTATGCCACCCGTTGGCTTTGTCGAAAGTCAGCGTCGACATCGAGCCGGACCGCAAAATGCCGGGTTTAATCGTGAACGCCACCGTGAAAGTCACCGGCAAGACTGGCGTCGAGATGGAAGCGTTGACCGCAGTTTCGGTCGCCTGTCTCACCGTCTATGACATGGTCAAAGCGGTCGAGCGTGGCGTGACGATCGAGAACATCCGCTTGACCGAAAAACGCGGCGGCAAGTCCGGAACTTATCAGACCAAGGAATAGCCGCCTGGCCCCGAAAAGGGGAAACGGCTTTCGGAAATAGACCATGCGCCAAAAAGAAAACCCTGCGGCGCTTTTGCCGGTCGCCGAAGCGCTGGAACGCGTGCTGGCTGGCGTCGAGCCGCTGCCCGCCCAATCGGTGCCGCTCGCCGACGCGCTAGGCTCCGTCCTTGCTGAGGATCTCGCCGCGTTGCGCACCCAGCCGCCGGCCGCGGTGTCCGCGATGGACGGCTATGCTGTGCGCGCTAGCGATGTGTCACATGCGCCGGTTGAACTTAAGGTAATAGGTGAAGTGGCTGCCGGGCATCCATTTTCTAGCGAAATAGGCCCCGGGCAAGCAGCGCGCATTTTCACCGGCGGCGTGATGCCGGGCGGCAGTGACACTGTGGTGATCCAGGAGAACACGACGCGTAACGGAAAGACTGTCACGGTCAGATCCGTGACCACAGCTGGCCGCTATGTCCGCCCCGAAGGCATCGATTTCAAAAAAGGGCAAATGCTGCTGGCCAAAGGCCGGCGCCTCACCGATCGCGACTTGATGCTGGCGGCCGCCATGAATTATCCGGCCCTAAAAGTCCATCGCGCGCCGCTCGTTGCGATCCTCGGCACCGGCGACGAATTGGTGCCGCCAGGTTCGACGCCGAAGCCGGGTCAGATCATTTATTCGAACAGCTATGCGCTTGCGGCCCTGGCGCGGCGCGAAGGCGCGCTGATTTTCGAACTGGACGTTGCGCGAGACAGCGTCGCCGAACTAACCGGCAAGATTCGCCGGGCTCGCGATGCGGACGCCGATGTATTGCTGGTTTCAGGCGGCGCATCGGTCGGCGACCACGATTTGGTGCAGAAGGCGCTGACGTCAGAAGGCCTCGATCTATCGTTCTGGCGGATCGCGATGCGCCCCGGCCGGCCGATGATGCATGGCCGACTTGGCCCGATGCACGTGTTGGGCGTGCCTGGCAACCCGGTATCTTCGTATGTCTGTTCGTTTTTGTTTTTGGTGCCGCTTCTTCGCCGCCTCGCCGGCCGCAGCGACCTCCACCCTCAACCACTGGCCGCGCGTCTCGGCTGCGACCTGAAGGAAAACGACGAACGCGCGGATTATTTGCGCGCGACGGTGACAACAATGCCTGACGGAACTCTGGTGGCAACGCCGGTCGAAAATCAGGACAGCTCATTGATGGCGTCGCTCGCCAAAGCCGACTGCCTGTTGATTTGCGAACCGCACTCACCTGCCGCCAAAGCCGGTTCAGCTTGCGTCATCCTTAAGCTCGGGCTTTAGCGGCCCTTCGACTTGTTCACGTCAAATTAAATGGTTGCGGAACACATGTGGAACGGATAGTGTTCGTTCATGATTTGTTTCCGACTCGCCGGTACTTTTCCGGCGCGGCCTGACAAGAGCCGGGACCTGGAGAGCCAGATGCTGACGCGCAAGCAGTTTGAACTTCTGCGTTTCATCCACGAAAGGCTGACCGAGGCCGGAGTTCCGCCCTCCTTCGACGAAATGAAAGACGCGCTGGATCTACGGTCCAAATCCGGCATCCACCGCCTGATAACCGCCCTGGAGGAGCGCGGCTTCATCCGCCGGCTGCCGAATCGGGCCCGCGCCATCGAAGTGATCAAACTGCCGGATTCGGTCGCCCACGGGCTCGGTAGCGGCCGCTCGCGCGGCTTCGTGCCTAATGTGATCGAAGGCGATCTGGGGCGCCGCAGTGCCTCGGTGGATGGCGACGATAGCGGTCGTCCCATTGCGGTGCCCGTCATGGGCCGCATTGCGGCCGGCACGCCGGTTGAAGCGATCCAGACCCGTAGCCACACCATCAATATTCCGCCGGATATGCTTTCGAGCGGTGAGCATTTCGCCCTCGAAGTGCGCGGCGATTCAATGATCGAGGCCGGCATCCTGGACGGCGATATCGCCCTAATTCGCCGTAGCGAGGCCGCCGATACCGGCGACATCGTGGTAGCCCTGATTGACGACGAGGAAGCTACGTTGAAGCGATTCCGTCGCCGCGGTGCCTCGATCGCACTGGAGCCGGCCAATACGTCTTACGAGGTGCGCATCCTGCCGCCCAATCGCGTCCGCATTCAGGGCAAGCTGGTCGGCCTGTTCCGCCGCTACTAGTCGCCGGCGTCGATATCCTCGTTGCGCGGTGTCGCATCGCGCGGTGTTGGCCGCACCAACGACTGCGGTGGTTGTATTACGCGCGGCATTTTCGACCATGGCCGCTCCTCGCTCGCCGGCCGCGCCGCGGTCAGCGCAAATCCCTCCGACAGACGGTGTAGCGCTATCGCCCCGTTGGAACGCCAAACATCGCGATCAACCAGAAGCGCCGCGCAGCCGCCCGGCGCGGTGCGCGCACTCACCACTACCGCAGCGCGGGCGCAATCCTCCTCGAAAGCTTCGACACCGAGCACCATCGACACCAGCCGGCCATCGGCGAACTTGCCAATGCAGCCGGTTGGGTCACACGCCACACCGTCATGCAGAGTTTGGTCTTTGACGGTTCGCGCATCGCCGTCAGCGGCAAGCCATTCCTTGATCGCGAATGTGTCGCGACCACTCGATAACACAGCAAGTCTACCGTCGGCTTTGCGCACCGCCGCGGCCTGTCCCTCGGCGCTTACCAAAATATCGGGCTTCGGCGTCGAGACCGCCCACAAGCAAGCTAGCGCCCCGATCACGGCACCGCTCCAGCGCAACGGCGTTCGCAGAAGGCATAGGACGATCAAAGCGCCGGTCCCCAACAACAGAGGCCCGGTGCCAAACGCCGCAATCCGTCCGACCGCACCCGGCAAGTTCGCGACCCACAATGCTACTACAATCATCCAATCGAGGCCGTAACTCATTAACTGCCAAAATGGCGCATCGAAACCGAACGGCAGCGCGATGACGCCAAGAATGCCCATCGGCATCACCCAGCCCGAAACCACCGGCATCGCCAATAGATTGGCGAGCACGCCATAAGGCGCCAGCCGATGAAAATGGAAGGCCGCATAAGGTGTGGTAGCTAAACCGGCTACCAGCGAAGCGAGAATAAGGCCCGCAACCTCGCGACCGCCCCATAGGGCGACGCGGGCGCCAAGCGATGAATCGGCATTGGCGTGCCACCGTAGGCCCAATTGATAACCCGCGATGAGCGCCAGCGTTGCGGCAAACGACATCTGAAAACTCGGATGCACCACCGCTTCCGGCGCCAGCAGCAAAACGCCGAACGCTGCGACAGTGAGTGTGCGAAACGTCAGCGCCGGGCGATCCAGCATCACGCCGATGAGCACGATGCCGATCATGATGAAGGAGCGTTGCGTCGCTACTTCGGCGCCGGACAGCAAAAGATAGAGCGCGGCGGCGACGAACGCTCCGGCCGCCGCATATTTCTTGATCGGCCGCCGACCGACAAGCGAGGGGATAAGCGCCAATCCGGCGCGGATGAAAAAGAACACGATGCCGGCGACCACGGCCATGTGATAGCCGGAGATCGAGAGCACATGCGCGAGGCTGGAGACATACATCGCGTCATTGACGGGCAGTGTGATGGCGTCGCGCTTGCCGGTGATCAACGCCGAGGCGATCGCGCCGCGGTCTCCCGGCACGACGGTGCGAATTCGCTTGTCGATCACCTCCCGGATATTATCGACGAAGGCCGCATAGCGAAGCCGAATGCCTGGTGCGACTGGCGGCGTGACGTGCTTGATCGCGCCAAGCGCATAACCGGATGCGCCGATGCGCTGGAAAAACATGTCACGGGCAAAATCATAGCCGCCGGGCCGCAACGGCGACAACGGCGGTGTCAACCGTGCATTCAATTCGACGAAATCGCCGACCGCCGGCGCCGTCCCCTTTCGTACCGCCAGGCGCACACGCTCCGGTGCCGCCGGCATACGGCCGCCTTCTAAATGATGCACGCGCACAACAATTCTGTCGCTCTTCTCGCGCTCTTCGCGGGTCTCGACAAAGCCGCTTACCGTTACACCGGCAGCGGGAAACGTCAGCACCGGATGGGCGATCAACGCGGTCTTTACTGTGGCCGTCGCAAAACCCGCAGCGATAAGGCCAAGAGCCAACGCGAGCGGAAATCCTAAGGCACTCCTGCGCGACAAAATCGCGATGGCGCCGCCGCCGAGCGCCAGCGATAACGTGGCCCACCACTGCGGTTCGTGGCCGGCGGTGAAATAAATAATGATGCCGGCACCGAACGCGACCGGCAGCCAGGGCACCAGCCGCCCGGGCGCGACTTCAGCAACAGCCCACCGTCCGAGTATCTCGCGGAATTGCTGCAGCCGCGCCGCGAATCCATCCGGAAAAAGGAAGCCGGCGCGCCGGCGGGCGGCATTGATGTCCGCCGCCCACGCTTTCGCCCGCGCCCGCCCTTCTTCAGCCTGCGCCATCGTCCCTGCCCGCTTCATCGTAACGGGCGAGGGCAGCACGCGGCTAGATGGTTGTTGTCAGGATTTCGACCTCGGCTGCGCGGCCTCTTTTGCCGTGTTCTTGGCGAACGTGTCGCGCAAGCCGATAGTGCGGTTAAACACTAGTTTTTTCGGCGTTGAATCGCGGTCAACACAGAAATAGCCCTGCCGCTCGAACTGCACCGGCTGCTCGACCTTGGCGGACCCCAGCGCTGGCTCTAGCCGGGCGCCGGAAAGCATTTCAAGCGATTGTGGATTGAGATCGGCGGCGAAATTATCGCTGGACGGATCGGGCTTAGCGAACAGCGGATTGTAGAGACGCACCTCGGCGGCCAAGGAATCCGCGGCGGACAGCCAATGCAGCGTCGCCTTGACCTTGCGGCCGTCCGACGCGTTGCCACCTTTGGTCGCCGGATCGTAGGTGCATCGCAGTTCGACCACTTTGCCTTGCGCGTCTTTCGTCACGCCCGTGCATTTGATGAAATAGCCATAGCGCAGCCGCACTTCGGTGCCAGGAGACAGCCGGAAGAATTTCTTCGTCGGGTCCTCCATGAAATCTTCTTGCTCGATATAAAGCTCGCGCGAAAATTTGATTTTGCGGCTGCCTGCCGTCGGGTCGTTGGGGTGATTGACCGCTTCGAGTTCTTCACTTTTTCCTTCCGGATAGTTCTCGATCACGACCTTGAGCGGCCGCAGCACCGCCATCCGCCGCAACGCGCTCTTGTTGAGCACCTCGCGCACCGAAAATTCGAACATACCCATATCGACGGTGCTGTTCGACTTGGCAACGCCGATGCGCTTGACGAAATCCCGGATAGCCGCCGCTGGCACGCCGCGCCGCCGCAACCCGGCAATGCTCGGCATGCGCGGATCGTCCCAGCCGGTCACATGTCCATCGCGGACCAGCATGGTGAGCGCGCGCTTGGAGAGCAACGTGTAAGTGAGATTGAGTCGTGCAAATTCATATTGATGCGGACGCGATGGCACCGGGAGATTGTCGAGGAACCAGTCGTACAGCGGACGATGATCTTCGAATTCGAGCGTACAGACCGAATGGGTGATGCCCTCGATCGCATCCGATTGGCCGTGCGCAAAGTCGTAGCTCGGATAGATTTTCCACGCCGTGCCGGTTCGCGGGTGGCTGGCGTGGAGGATACGATAGAGCACCGGATCGCGCAGATTGATATTGCCGGAAGCCATGTCGATCTTGGCACGCAATACCCGCGCCCCGTTCGGAAACTCTCCGGCCTTCATACGGGCGAACAGATTGAGATTTTCTTCGGCCGTTCGAGCACGAAACCAGCTGTTCTTGCCGGGCTCAGTCAGCGTGCCGCGATTGACTCGCATCTCTTCCTGCGACTGATCATCGACATAGGCCTTGCCGGCACGAATGAGGTCCTGCGCCCAGCCGTAAAGCCGCTCAAAATAATCCGACGCATGAAAGAGGTTGTTGCCCCAATCATAACCGAGCCAATTTACATCGCGCTTGATGGCTTCGATGTATTCCTGCTCTTCTTTGGCTGGATTAGTATCGTCGAAACGCAAGTGGCAACGGCCGCCGAACTCCTGGGCAATCCCGAAATTCAACGCGATTGATTTGGCATGACCAATATGCAGATAGCCGTTCGGTTCGGGCGGAAAGCGTGTCACCACCCGGGCATGACGCTTGGCGGCGAGGTCAACCGCGACGATGTCACGGATAAAATCTCGTCCGGCCTCTTCCGCGGCCGCCGTTTCGTCTCTCGCCATGCCTGCTTTATTCCGGTAAGAGCGTACCGTACCTGTATGCGCGGTCTATCTGCCAAATCCGAAGGCGAACGCCAAGGCTGAATCAATGCACAATCAAGCGTGAAACACGACCGATCCTTTGCGCTGACGGCTTTCCGATAGCATGGCCAACACCGTTATCACCCGTTTTGCGCCATCGCCGACCGGCTTTCTCCACATCGGCGGCGCTCGCACAGCCTTGTTCAACTGGCTTTATGCACGCAGCCGGCAGGGAAAGATGCTGCTGCGCATCGAGGACACCGATCGCGAGCGCTCGACCGCCCGCGCGATCGCCGCCATCATCGAAGGCCTGTCTTGGCTGGGGCTGAACTGGGACGGCGAGATCGTGTTCCAGTTTTCGCGTGCCGCGCGCCATCGCGAAGTCGCCGAGCAGTTGCTCGCCGCCGGCAAGGCCTATCGCTGCTATGCCAGCCCGGAAGAACTGACGCAGATGCGGGAAAAAGCCCGCGCCGAGGGCCGCACCAGACTTTACGACGGGCGCTGGCGGGACCGCGATCCCGCCGACGCGCCGGCGGGCGTCAAGCCGACGATCCGGCTGAAAGCGCCGCTCACCGGCGAAACCGTGGTCGAGGATCAGGTGCAGGGCCGCGTCGCCTGGCAGAACGAAAATCTCGACGACTTCGTGCTGCTGCGCTCCGACGGCACGCCGACTTACATGTTGGCGGTCGTCGTCGATGACCACGACATGAATATCACGCACATCATCCGCGGCGATGACCATCTCAATAATGGCGCGCGCCAGACGCAGATCTACCAGGCGCTTAGCTGGAATGTACCGGTAATGGCGCACATTCCATTGATTCACGGGCCGGACGGATCAAAGCTCTCGAAGCGCCACGGCGCGCTCGGCGTTGACGCCTACCGGGCCATGGGTTACCTGCCGGTGGCGATGCGTAACTATCTGGTGCGGCTCGGCTGGGCGCATGGCGATCAGGAAATTTTCTCCACTGAAGAAATGATCAAGGCTTTTGATCTGCCGCAGATCGGGCGCTCCCCCGCGCGTTTCGATTTCGCCAAGCTGGAAAGCCTCAACGGCCACTACATGCGTTCGATGACCGATGCCGACCTGATGGCCGAGCTGGAAAACTTGCTGCCGCTGATCGCCGACGGCCCCGAGCTTACGGCGAAAATGACCCCTTCATTACGCGGTAAGGTTATTAGCGCTATGAATGGCTTGAAGGAACGGGCTAAGACATTAGTTGAACTTTTTGAGGGCACCCGTTTCATTTGGGCGAGCCGGCCCCTAGTACTCGACGAGACCGCCAACGGGGTGCTCACCGCGGAGGCCAAATCGGTCTTGGCCGCCATCGCCCCTCAACTGCGGGCAGTGACAGACTGGAACGCCGCCGCGACCGAGGCGGTACTGCGCACTCATGCCGAAACCGTCGGCATCAAACTCGGCGCCATTGCGCAGCCGCTGCGCGCCGCGCTGACCGGACGAACAACTTCGCCGCCGATCTTCGATGTGCTTGCCGTCCTTGGCAAAGACGAGAGTTTGGCCCGGCTGGGCGACGTGATCGGCTAGCCAGCAAACGCAACAACCAGACGATCAATTGTGGCTTGCGCTCGGGAACGCAACATTGTGTAGGCTTATCTTGCAGTGCACACATGGATAAGCTACGCCCCGTGATGCACGTTCGAGGGCCCGGCTTGTTAAGGACCACCGACGCAGCCCGCAGGTATTGCTTCGAGGTTTGTTATGGACGCCAAAACCAGCGCCGATAAAAAGACCGGCACCCTTGCCGTCGGCAACAATAATTGGGATTTTCCAGTCTACGACGGCACCATCGGACCGTCGGTCGTGGATATCTCCAAGCTGTATGGCGCCAGCGGGATGTTCACCTACGATCCCGGCTTCACCTCGACCGCGAGTTGCGAATCCAAGATCACCTATATCGACGGCGACGAAGGCATCCTGCTTTATCGCGGCTATCCGATCGAGCAGCTTGCCGAACACGGCGACTTCCTCGAGACCTGCTATCTGCTGCTGTATGGTGAACTGCCGACCCCCTCCCAAAAAGCGGATTTCGACTATCGCGTGAACCGGCACACCATGGTTCACGAGCAGATGATGCGCTTTTTCCAGGGCTTCCGCCGCGATGCGCACCCGATGGCGGTGATGTGCGGCTCGGTCGGCGCGCTGTCGGCGTTTTATCATGACTCCACCGACATTTCGGATCCGCATCAGCGCATGATCGCCTCGATCCGCATGATCGCGAAGACACCAACGCTCGCTGCGATGGCCTACAAATATTCGATCGGGCAGCCATTCGTTTATCCAAAAAACGATCTTGACTACGCCTCTAATTTTCTTCGCATGTGCTACGCGGTGCCGACCGAGGACTACAAGCCGAATCCGGTGCTGGCGCGCGCGATGGACCGCATCTTCATCCTGCACGCCGATCACGAACAGAACGCATCGACTTCGACGGTGCGGCTCGCCGGCTCCTCAGGCGCCAACCCGTTCGCCTGCATCGCCGCCGGCATCGCCTGTCTGTGGGGCCCGGCACACGGCGGCGCCAACGAAGCCGCGCTCAAGATGCTCGGCGAAATTGGGCGCCCTGAGCGCATTCCTGAATTCGTCAAGCGCGCCAAGGACAAGAATGACAGCTTCCGGCTGATGGGCTTTGGCCATCGCGTTTACAAGAACTACGATCCACGCGCCAAGATCATGCAGAAGACTTGCCACGAGGTGCTGGTCGAGCTCGGCATCAAGGACGACCCGCTGCTCGATGTTGCTATGGAGCTCGAAAAGATTGCGCTGCACGACGAGTATTTCATCGAGAAGAAGCTTTACCCGAATATCGATTTCTATTCGGGCATTACACTCAAAGCGATGGGTTTCCCGACCTCGATGTTCACGGTGCTGTTCGCGGTCGCGCGCACGGTCGGCTGGATTGCGCAGTGGAAAGAGATGATCGAGGACCCGGCCCAGAAGATCGGCCGGCCGCGACAGCTCTATACCGGAGCGGGGCAGCGCGACTACGTGCCGATCTCGCGGCGTAAGTAAGCCGCCGTCAGCTTGGCAATTTCCTGCCCGTCGCCGCCGTATCGAGAACGATCTTTGCAGCGCGCTCGCTCGGCACGTTGTCGCCGATTTCTAGAATATCATCAAGACGGCCAAACGCCTTGAGTTGCGCCTCACGCTGCGGCGTGTCCCCGATCAGCGGAACAAGCGCTTTGGCCAAGCGCTCCGGCGTCGCGTCCTTTTGCAGCAATTCCGGCACTACATATTCTTCAAGCACCAGATTGGTAAGTACGACCGAGGGTGTATTGACGAAGTGAGTAAAAACAAATGCTTCCAACGCGCGCAGCCGGTAGGACGCCACCATTGGGACACCGGCAAGCGCCAGTTCTAGTGTGCCAGTTCCGGATTTTACCAGAGCTGCGCGCGCGCTACGAAATGCCGCGTCCTTTTCTGCCGACTCGACGATGACCCGGGCGGGAAATCGCCGTGATTGCATCGCCTCGGTCAACATCGGCGCCACGGCCGGCACCGTTGGCATGACAATTTCGAGCGGCCCGGCTCGATCCGCCACCAACTCGACGGTGCGGGCAAAGACATCGAGCATGTGGCGGATTTCGTTGCGGCGGCTGCCCGGCATCACCAGCAAAATGGGCGGTGCAGCGTCGCGGCGGCGCTGCTCGTCGGCGTTGGGACGCAACACATCAACCCGTTCGCTGAGCGGATGTCCTACATAGGTGCAGGGCGGACCGCCCAGTCGCGCGTAAACGGCCGGCTCGAAGGGCAATAGCGCCAGAACATGATCGATATAGCGTCGCATCGCAGCCGCGCGCCCGGACCTCCAGGCCCACACCGAGGGCGAGACATAGTCAACAATTGGAATTTCTGCCGCATGCCGCCGAACGCGTTGCGCCACGCGATGGGTAAATTCCGGGCTGTCGATAATAACCAGCACATCTGGTTTCGCCGCGATCGCTGCCGCCGCGGTGTCACGAATGCGACGCATTATCGCTGGAAGCTGTCTCGGTATGGTGGCGAAGCCCACGATGGCGGTCTCGGCAAGTGAAAAGAGACTATTTAGTCCTGCGCGCGCCATAGCATCGCCGCCGACACCTTGGTATTGCACCTTGCCTTGTGTGTGAGCGGTCAGCGCGCGCATCAGCGCGCCGCCGAGCCGGTCGCCGGACTCTTCGCCAGCAACCAGAAAGACATTCAGCGGCCGGATAAGGGTCATGAGAGGTCCTTTACGCCGGCAATGAAGATATTTTTGCGGTTGGCGAGCTTGATCATCGCATCGAGATCGGCAACGACGCTTTCACCTGCGACAACTGCGATGCCGGCCAGACCGGCGCGCGCGGCGGCCTCTACCGTGTTTGGTCCGACCGCGGGAAGATCATAGCGTCGGTCTTGCATTGTCTTTGGTGCCTTAACCAAGACGCCAATGCCGGCGGCGCTCGAAGCGCCTTCGCGCGCACGCAATCCAGC
>JBPCQM010000293.1:0-18098 GCA_050998115.1 Pseudolabrys sp.
GAGCCGGTCTCGTTCGAGGAGACCAACGCGATCTGGTACGGCACCCGCATCGAGGATGTCGACGGCACATTGGGCGAAGAGGTGCTGGCCGACATGAACGCCCTGCGCATGCGCACGCAGGAAGGCTTCCCGAATTTCGGCGAAGTCGACGACATCACCAATTTCGAGCAGATCCAGCGCGGCCTCGCCTGCCTGGAAGACGAGTGGATCTACATGAACCGCGGGCTCGGCATTCCCGGACGGACCAAAACGAGGCCGGACGGCACGCTGGCCGCTCCGGCGACCGACGAGCTGTTCATGCGCGAATACATCAAGGAGTGGAAACGGCTGATGAAGGCCGAGCCAACGCTGACCGTGCAGCGGGAGGTGTGAGGATGAACAACGCCGTGCTGCGCGATCCGCACCGTTCGTCGTTTTATGTCACCGACGCGCGTTACGATGCGTTGGTCAATGATTTTGCCGGCTGGCAACGCGACGATTGCATCGTCGATGATGCCGCCGAGCGCGACCTGTTTCGCCGCCTGCTCGAACGCGAAGCGCGGCTGCTCGACCGGCGCGACTATGACGGCTGGCTCGCGCTGTTCGTGCTCGAGCTGATCTACTGGGTGCCGGGCACGCCGCATGGCGGCGACCCGCGCCGCGAGATCGCGGTAATGTTCGATGACCGCCGCCGGCTGGAGGACCGCATCTACCGGCTTGGCACCGATTACGCCTGGTCGCAGGCGCCGCCGTCGCGCACCTCGCGGCTGGTTTCCAATGTCGAAGTGTTCTCGACGGGACGGGCGGGCAGCCGCATGGTGCGCTCGAATTTTCTGATCAGCGAATTCTGGGACAAGGAAATCCGCAGCCTGGCCGGCTGGTACGGCCATCAGATGGTCATGCAGGAGGCCCGCTGGCTGATCGCGGCCAAGCAGATCAACTTGCTGGAATGCGACCAGAGCATCCGCAATCTGAGCATTGTCTTGTAACGACCGCGCGCTCGGGCCGTAGTTAGCGCCTTGTCCCGCTCGGCGGTAGACGATAGACCCAATCGAGTCGGTCGCAATCCGCCGGCAAGCGCATTGCAAATTCAAAGTTGCCGAATTTTCAAACTGACATGAGTGAACCGGTCGTCATCATCGGTGCCGGGCAGGCGGCGGCGCAACTCGCCGCCAGCCTGCGCCAGGGCGGCTTTACCGCGCCGATCACGATGGTCGGCGACGAATGCTACGCGCCGTATCAGCGGCCGCCGCTGTCGAAAAAATTCTTCACCGAGCGCGCCGATCCCAAGACGCTTTACCTGCGCACCGAGAAATACTGGAGCGACCACAACGTGTCCCTGCTGCTCGGCAGCGCGGTGAGGGCGGTCGAGCGCGCCGACCGCACCGTCGCGCTCGCCAATGGCCGCGCGCTCAAATATGGCACGCTGGTGTTCGCCACCGGCACGCGCGCGCGCTCACTTCCGATTCCCGGGCTCGATCTCGCCGGCGTCTATTCGCTGCGCGCCATTGACCACGTGTTTGCGCTGCGCGCCGCGGTCGACGCGGCGGCGCACACCGTCATCATCGGCGGCGGCTATATCGGGCTCGAGGTCGCCGCGGTGCTGCGCGGCGAGGGCCGCGCCGTCACGGTGCTCGAGGCGGCCGAGCGCATGCTCAAGCGGGTCGCCGGCCCCGATGTGTCGGGCTTCTACGAGTGTTTCCACCGGGATAAGGGCGTGGAACTACGTACCGGCGTCGGCGTCGCGGCGCTCGAAGGCACCAGCCGCGTCGAAGCGGTCCGCGTGGCCGACGGCGAAAGCCTCGCGGCCGATCTCGTGCTGGTGGCCGCCGGCTCGCGCGCCAACGACGATCTCGCCGCCGCTGCCGGGTTTGCCTGCGCCGATGGAATTCTGGTCGACGCCGCGGCGCAGGCCGATACCGCGGGTGTTTACGCCATCGGCGATTGCAGCCGCTTCCACAGCAAGCGCTACGATTGCCGGGTGCGCCTGGAAAACGTGCAGAACGCGGTCGATCAGGCCAAGGCGGCGGCCGCCGCAATGCTCGGGAGGCCCGGCGTCTACGATCCGGTGCCGTGGTTCTGGTCGGACCAATATAATCTCAAGCTGCAAAGCGTCGGACTGCTCACCGGCTATGACGAAGCGCGCGTCGCCGGCGATCCGGCGGCGGCAAGATTTTCGGTCGAGTATCGCAAGGCCGGCAAGCTGATCGCGCTCGACGCCATCAATGACGCGCGCGCTTATATGATCGCGCGCAAGCAGATGAGCGTCGAAACCGCCGTCGTCTGAACGGCTATTTCCAGAACTGCTTCGACGCCAGCGCCGCGCCTTGCGCCATCGCCGCGAACTTGGCGAACACCACCTCAGGATCGACCGCGGCCTGGCCGACCCAGGTGCCGTAGCCGCAATCCGAGCCGGCGATGACGTTTTCGCGCCCAACCAGATTGGCGTAGCGCGCGATCCGCTGCGCGATCAACTCGGGATGCTCGATAAAATTCGACTTCGATTCGATCACGCCGGGGATCAGCACCTTGCCGTCCGGCAGCTTCACGCTCTCGAACAATTTCCATTCGTGGGCGTGGCGCGGATTGGCGGCTTCCAGCGAGATCGCGCCCGGCCGCGCCGTCAAGACAATGTCGATGATGTCGGCGAGCGGCACGTCGCAATGATGCGGGCCTTCGTAATTGCCCCAGCACAGATGCATGCGCAATTGCTCGGGCGGGATATTGCGTAGCGCGTGGTTGAGCGCCTCGATATGCAGACGCGCCTTCTTGCGGAACTCCTCGAGGCTGAGATCGGCATACTGAATATGCCGGCCCATCGCCAGGTCGGGGCAGTCGATCTGCAATACGAAGCCGGCCTTGGCGATGGTCTCATATTCGTGCCGCATCGCCTCGGCGATCGCTTCGAGATATTTCTCCTGGCTGCCGTAGTGTTCGTCGCGAAAAAACAAAGAGACCACGCCGGGCGATGCCGCGCTCATGAAGCCGCCAAGTTGAGAATTTTGGCTTTTCACGGTGACGAGCGCTGCCTGGAGGTTGTCGGCGTCGGTCCGCGCGGCGTGCGTATCGCGCACGCTGATCGGCGCATTGCAGGCCGGCGTCTTGCGGCGCGAGCGGCCGGGATCGCCGAACACGCGCTTTTCGAGTTTCGGGTAGGCGGCGAGGTCCTGATAGACGAAGGTATTTCCGGTGCCGCCGAAGCCGGCGAGCCGGTCCTTGACGTAGGTGGCGTAGCTCGGCTTGGACATTTCGCCGTCATTGATCAGGTCGATGCCGGCGTCGGCCTGTTTCTTCACCACCTCGGCGACCGCGGTCCTGACCCGCGCCGCCAGCGCCGCCGGGTCAACCGGGACGCCATTCTCCTTGGCGTGCATGATCCGGATCAGGTCCTCCGGGCGGGGCAGGCTGCCGGTATGAGTGGTGAGAAATCGCTCGGTGCTGCGCGCCATGATGGCCTCCTGCGCGGAACCTTAGAGGAGGCTTTCGCCGTGAGCCATCCGTGGCTGACTCAGTTGGCCGCGTTGACAGGCGCGGCAGCGGTTCGTATGAACCGCCCAACATACGCCCAAAAATTCGATCGAGACCGTGTCATGAAAGTCCGTAATTCGTTGAAGTCGCTGCGCGGGCGGCACCGCGACAACCGCCTGGTGCGCCGCAAGGGCCGGGTCTACGTGATCAACAAGACTCAGCGCCGCTTCAAGGCCCGTCAGGGCTGACTTAAGCCCGATCCGGGCGGTCACGCGCCTTTGAGCATCCCCTGTCTTTGCCGAAGCCGCGCGAGCGCCTAGACTCGCGGTTATGGGCATTCGATTCCCGACATTTCTGCTGGCCGCGTTGCTCGCCGCCGCCACGGTGGCGCCGGCCGCCGCTGCGCAAGAACCCAACGCCGTGCCGAAAGGCAAGCTGATCGAGCCGCCGGCCAATCTGCCGAAACCGCAGAAAGGCGACCCGACCCGTAATCTCGATTTCATGTTCGAAGCGCTCAAGCTCGCGCCGGACGACACCTCCGCCAAAGCCATCGAGCAACGCATCTGGGCGCTGTGGTTCCTCACCAAGAGCGACACCGCCAATATTTTGATGACCCGCGTCAAGACCGCGGTCGAAGCCAAGGATCTCGACCTGGCGATCAAGTTGCTCGACGGCATCATCAAGATCAAGCCGGACTATGTGGAGGCTTGGAACAGGCGCGCCACGCTGCATTACATGAAAAAGGATTTCGGTCAGGCGTTGTCCGACATTCGCGAGGTGCTGCGCCGGGAGCCGCGCCATTTCGGGGCGCTGTCCGGTCTCGGCCTCATCCTGCAGGAAGTCGGCGACGACAAGCACGCGCTCGAAGTCTATCGCCGCGCGCTCGAGGTCTATCCGCGTATCGAGCGCATTCCCGACCTGGTCAAGAGTCTGGCCGAAAAGGTCGAAGGCCGCGATATTTGATCCACTCGCGGCGCACCGCCGTATAGAGGGCTGTGCCTGATCCCTTGCGTCTCTTCATGATTATTTTCTTGGCCGTTGCGCTGGCTCTGGCGGCGCTCGCTGTCGTCACGGTGATCGGCACCGCCGAGATCGAGCGCGGCTATCCGCCGGCCGGGCGTTTCGTCGACGTCGAGGGCGGACGCGTGCATGTCCTCGAACTCGGAGCGCCCGAAGCGCCGCCGGTGGTGCTGCTGCACGGCGCCAGCGGCAATCTCGGCGACATGCGGCTTGCGCTCGGCGAGCGGTTAGCGGCGCGTTACCGAGTCATTCTGATCGACCGGCCGGGCCACGGCTGGAGCGACCGGCCCGGCGGCCGTGACGACGCGTCGCCGGCGCGGCATGCGGCCCTGATCCATCAGGCGCTTGGAAAAATCGGAGTGACGAAAGCGATTGTGCTCGGCCATTCCTGGGCGGGCGCGTTGGCCACGGCCTATGCGCTGGCCTATCCGGGCGAGACCGCGGGGTTGGTTTTGCTGGCGCCAGTGACGCATCCGTGGCCGGGCGGCGTCAGCTGGATCAACAACATCGTTGCGACGCCGGTGATCGGTCCGATGATTGCGCGGACGGTAATCTTGCCGGCGGGATATTTCCTGATCGCGTCGGGCATCGAGGCGGTGTTCGCACCGCAAAGCCCGCCGCCGGACTACGCACGTCGCACCGGCGTCGATATGATCCTGCGGCCAACGGAATTCATCGCCAATGCGCAGGACCTGGTCGATCTCAAAGGCTTCGTAACCGCGCAGGCGCCGCATTATGGCGAGATCAAAGCCCCGGTCGCGATTATCGCCGGCGACGATAACGACAAGGTGGTTTCGACCAAGATTCATTCGCGCGCCATTGCACGCCAATTACCGGATGCAAAACTCACCGTGCTGCCCGGTGTCGGCCATATGGTGCAATACGCCGCGCCCGATCCGATCGCCGAAGCGATCGATCGGATGGCGAAAACCATGCCAAAAAATTAAATGTCGTCCGCCGCTTCGGCGCCGACAAAGGCGAGCCGCAGCATATTGGTGGCGCCCGGCGTGCCGAGCGGAACGCCGGCAACGATAATGACGCGCTCGCCGGCCTTGGCGAACGCCTCGCGAAAAGCGATCCGGCAGGCCCGCTCCACCATGTCGTCCTGGTCTTGAGCGTCGTCGGTCACCACGCAATGCACGCCCCAGACCAGCGACAGCCGCCGGCCGGTCGTCAGGTTGGGTGACAGCGCCACGATCGGCGACTTCGGCCGCTCGCGCGCCATCCGCAGGCCGGTCGAGCCCGACGAGGTCCAGCAGATGATCGCCGAGAGATCGAGGGTTTCGGCGATCTGCCGCGCCGCGTCGGCGATGGCGTCGGCGCCGGTCGCCTCCGGCTCGGCACGCTGCGCGGTGATGATCGAGCGGTAATTGGGATCGTGCTCCACTTCTTCGGCGATGCGGTTCATGGTGGCGACCGCTTCGACCGGATATTGCCCGGCCGCGGATTCCGCCGACAGCATGACCGCGTCGGCGCCCTCGAAAATCGCGGTGGCGACGTCCGACACTTCGGCGCGGGTCGGCACCGGGGAGGTGATCATCGATTCCAGCATCTGGGTCGCGACCACGACCGGCTTGCCGGCCAGCCGCGTCGCGCGCGTCATCTGCTTTTGCACGCCGGGCACCTTTTCCAGCGGCATTTCCACGCCGAGGTCGCCGCGCGCCACCATCAAGGCGTCGGTAATGTCGAGAATCTCGCCGAGCCGCTTGACGGCTTGCGGCTTCTCGATCTTGGCCATGATGGCGGCGCGGCCGCGCGTGATCTTTTTCGCTTCGGCAATGTCTTCCGGGCGCTGGATAAAAGACAGCGCGATCCAGTCGACCCCGGATTCGAGCGCGGCCTCGAGGTCAGAGCGGTCCTTGTCAGCCAGCGCGGAAAACGGAATGGTGGAGTCCGGCAGGCTAACGCCCTTGCGGTCCGACAATTTGCCGCCGACTTCCACCCGCGTCGCAATGCGTTTGGCAGAGGCTTCGGTTACGGTCAGGCGGACCTTGCCGTCATCGAGCAGCAGCGTGTGGCCGGGCGCGACCGCCGCGAAGATTTCCGGATGCGGCAGCAGCACGCGCTTGCTGTCGCCGGGCGCCGCCTCGGCGTCGAGCACGAAGCTGTCGCCCTTCGCGACCATTACGGAGCCGCCGGCGAAGGTGCCGAGCCGCAGCTTTGGTCCTTGCAAATCGACCAGAATGCCGATCGGCCGTTCGAATTCCTTCTCGACGCCGCGGATCAGGCCGACCAGTTCGCGCATCCGCTCATGGGAGGTGTGGCTCATATTGATGCGGAACACGTCGGCGCCGGCCTGAAACAGCCGCCCGATCATCTCCGCGCTCGACGAGGACGGGCCGAGCGTGGCGACGATTTTGGCGCGGCGCAGCCGTCTCATGACGTGCGTCTCATGACGTGCGTCTCATGACTTGCGTCTCATGACTTGCATCTCATGACGGCTATTAATGGGCGTCTCATGGCTTGGGCGCTCCGGCGGGCGGCGCCGGCGGCGGCGTGGTGCCCGGCGAATTCTGCGGATTGCGCGGCGGCTCGCCGGTAGGCTGTTCGGCGGCGTCGGTGAGTTGCACGGTCCAGGAGCGCTGCTCGCTGGTGTCGACCTCGAAGTAGCCGGTGCGGTCATAGCCGCGCGCCAGGCAATCCTCGGTGCCGCGAATGGTGAATTCCTTGTCACGCGAGCACATGAAGGCTTTGCCGGACCATTCGCCGCCGCGGTCGTAATCGACCGCATAAATGTAATAGTAACGCGCCACCAGCCCGCCGCGCAGCAGTGTTTCGCAGGCGCGCCCCGGGACATTCCACCAGCCTTCGGTGGTCCAGCCGTCGGCATCCTTGTAGCCGATCGCAACGCCAACCCGGCTTCCGGTGTTGTTGCAAAGCCGGAAATCCGCGTGCGCCGAACGCGGCGGCATTAACATCAGCATCGCCAGGGCGCTGGCGACAGGCAGGGCTTTGCGCAATGCGGTGCGGAGCACGGTCACGATGGTTTCGATTCGATGCGGATTTCGCGTGAACCCCTACGCCCTGTCAACGACGATGGCGCGAAAGTCATTGACGTTGGTGTAGGTCGGCCCGGTCCGCAGCAGGTCGCCAAGCTTGGAGAAGAATTCGGTCGAATTGTTGTCGGCAAGGAAGGCGGCAGGATCGAGGCCGAGCGCGCGGGCGCGCTGGACGGTCGTGCTATCGGCGAAGGCGCCGGCCGGATCGGCGGCGCTGCCAGCGCCGCCATCGGTGCCGTCGGTGTCGGCGGCCAGCCCCGAGATGTTGCGCGTGCCGTCAAGCGCCACGGCGAGCGCCAGCGCGTATTCCTGGTTCGGGCCGCCTTGGCCGGTGCCGGCGATCGTCACGGTCAATTCGCCGCCGGACAGGATTACCGCGCGCTTGCCCTGCGCCTGTAGCTGGCGCGCCAGCGCCGCGTGCCCGGCGGCGATCTCGCGCGCCTCGCCCTCGAGGCTGTCGCCCAGCGGCACGGCTTCATAACCGGCGGTTTGGATTTTTTTCTCCGCGGCGGCGAGTGCATCCGCCGGCCGCGCCGCCAGCGTGAATGTGGCGCCGGCGAACACCGGATCGCCGGGCTTTGGCGTCTCGTTGGCGGGATCGTTCAGCGCGCCCGCCACCGCGTCGGGCAAATTCAGGTTGTAGCGCGCGACGATGGCACGGGCGTCGGCGAGCGTCGTTGGGTCCGGCACTGTCGGTCCTGAGCCGATGGCGGCGGGCTCGTCGTTCGGCACATCGGAAATCGCCAGCGTCACGACTTTGGCCGGATGCGCGTGGCGGGCCAGCCGTCCGCCCTTGATGCGCGAGAGGTGCCGCCGCACGGTATTGATCTCGCCGATCGTGGCGCCGGAGCGCAGCAGCGCGCGGGTCACCGCTTGCTTGTCGGAAAATTCCAGGCCGTTGGCCGGCGCGATCCAGTTGGCCGAGGCGCCGCCCGACATCAGCACCAGTACCAGGTCGTCCGCACCGGCGCGGTCGGCAAGTTCGAGCGCTTGCGAGGCCGCCTTGAGGCCTGCCGCGTCGGGGATCGGATGGCCGGCCTCGATCATCTCGACGCGCCGGGTTGGCCGGCCATAGCCGTGGCGCGCCACCGCGACTCCAGTCATCCAGTCGGCCGGGAATTTCAGCGCGTCGAGATAATGTGCTTCGGCGACCTCGGTCATCGAGCCGGCCGCCTTGCCGGCGGCGAGCAGGATCAGCCGGCCGTTCGGCGGCGGCGGTAGCAGCGCCGTCAGCGCTGCGGCGGGATGCGCCGCGGCAACCGCGGCGTCGAACAGGTCTTTGAGAAAGGCGCGACGGTCGCTCATTCAGGTCAGGTATAGGCGGCAAAAGCCGCGCTATGGCAAGGCGGCGCGCGCCTTACTATCTTTACCGGGCACGGAGGACTCTGCGATGGACGACAAGACCCGCACCGAGCTCGAAGCCGCGGTCTACCGCCGCCTGGTCGAGCATTTGCGCTCGCGCACCGACGTGCAGAACATCGATATGATGAATCTGGCCGGCTTCTGCCGCAACTGCCTGTCGAACTGGATGAAGGAGGCCGCCGACGCCAAAGGCGAGCCGATGAGCAAGGACGAGAGCCGCGAGATCGTCTACGGCATGCCGTTCGACGAGTGGAAGCACAAATACCAGAAAGAGGCCGGCCCTGAGCAACAGGCGGCTTTCGCGAAATCAAGCCACAAGCATTGACGTTGTGAAAGGTGTGAATGTCGGGGGCTTTGCCGGCTCGCCCCGCACTTTTTCGCAGATTCTTCCTATGACTCAGGGTCAGAACCGCCCGTCACAGGAGTCCCCCCGATGCCCGCCACCGCAGCTGCCGCCAAGGAACAGCCCGCCACCCGTTTCGCCAAGGATCAACTCAAGGCCTTCGTCGAGCGCATCGAGCGGCTTGAAGAGGAAAAGAAAACCAGTTCGGACGATATTCGCGACGTCTACGCCGAGGCCAAGGGCAACGGCTACGACGTCAAGGCGCTGCGCACCATCGTGCGGCTGCGCAAGCAGGACGTCGAAGAGCGCAAGGAAGAAGAAGCGGTGCTGGAAACCTACATGCACGCGCTGGGCATGCTGAACTAGCTACTGCGCGAGCGAAGCCGTGCGTTGCGTCCCAAATGTCGCGGTGGCCAGGAACACTACGGCGCTGCCGCTGAAGCGATCGGCCGTCAGGCCGTCATAGACCCCTTGGACCCCTTGGGCCTCTCGCGGGGTCTGCGCGAAGCTCATCACCAGCGCCGAAGTTGGCTTGCGCATGAATTCGCGCAGCGGCTTCGGATCGAGCGCGCCAAGCCGCGTCGTCGTCATCGCGCCGCTCACGCTTGGGGTCAAGATCATCGCCCGCAGCCACGGCCCGGGCAGGCGGCCGCCGGTCTGTTCGGAATTGGCGAGGGCTAACCGGCCGCTTTTCTGTGCCAGTTCGGGTTCAGCGATAACGCCATGATCGGGCTCTACCGCGGCGGCGCGCGGCAGCTTCGGCGCGCGCGGCGCCGTGGCGCCCATCGGGCTCACTTGCCGCGCCGCTGGCGCACGGTTGGCAGCATAAGCAAGCGCCGAAACAGCACCGGTCATTGCCGGATCGGCTGAGGCGACCTCAACCGGCTTCGGCAGCGCCGGCGACGAAGCGCCGGTCTCGACCAGCGGCCACAGCCCACGGTTCGCGATCACGCTTCGCCCGAGCGAGGCTAGAGCGACCGGCCGCGGCGCGGGCGTCGGCGTCAGGGCGGCGACCGCCACCGGGCGGCCCTTCGGCAGTGGCACGATGCGTTCGGTCGCGACCTTGACCGGCGCGGCAGCCGGCGGGGTGTTTTCCGCAACCGCGATCGTATCGCGCGCCGGCGCGTTCGGCGCCTCGGTCTTGCCGCGCGCGCCAAACAGGCTGGCGAGGAAGCTGCGTTTCGGCGGCAGGCTGGCGGTGCGATCTTCGTCGCCGATCACGCCGGAATTGCGCGCGGCAGCAAGCGAGACGGAATTGGGCTCGCCGCCGCGGCTTTCGACGTCGGCGAGCGCCAGCGCATAGCCGGCCAGCGGGCGGCCGTCGGAGGGAACGTGGACGGTGCGGCCGTCCGGAAATACCTTGACGAGTTGGTCGTGCGTCATGCGCGGCCAGTGCCGCACCGAGCCGGTGTCGAGATGCACGAACGGCGATCCCGAGGTCGGGTAAAATCCAACGCCGCCGCGCTGCATCTTCAGGCCGACTTCGCGCACGGCTTCCAGCGACACGCCGGGAATGTAGAAGTCCATCGCGTCGCCCTGCGTGTGCAGGGAAAATTGCGCGACGCCGTTCGAGCGCGCGCGCAGCATCGAATTGGTTTCCGGCGAGCGGTAGCCGCAGATCACCTGGATCGGCTCTTTGCCGCCGACCTCGCGGTAGGCCTCCCACAGCAGATCGAACAGATGGCGGTCCATCGTGGTCTGCGCGTCCTTGCGCCAGTCCCGCATGAACCAGTTGAGCTTCGCCAGCGCGGCCTCCTCGTAGCGGCCGTTGCGCTTGAAGGTAACGGTGATGTCTTCGCCGGTGTGGACGTGATGGAAGGAGATGGTGCGGGTGTCGCCTTCGGCGGCCGCGGTCTGCAGGCTGTTGTTGGCGATCAACAGAAGCGCGGCAGCCAGGCCCATCACTTGCCCGGCGCGGCCAAGACCCACAACGATAGAACGTTCGCGCGCGATACGAACTGGCAATGTCCCGTCCCGGATTTCCGCCGTCCCCGGCCGTCTTCCCGAATAGCACGCACCGGGACACGAACGAAGATGGCAGTCTTATCGGGATCGGTTAACGCGAGATTAGCGCGCCGGCCGGCCCCCGATGAATCGAGGAGTATCGGGCGACTATGGCCAAAACGGGCCGGCCGCCCATTTACGGGAGCCTCAGAAAAGTTCCATTTGGGGCCGCAGGCGGCGATCAGCGGAAGATTCTCTCGAAAAACGCAAAGGGATTGCCGGCCTCGCGCCGCTCGACCCAGCGCAGGATTTCCTGGTTGCTCTTGGCGGTGGCCTGCTCGCGCTTGGGATCGATCGGCGGCGCGACGTCGGCGACCTTGCGCTCTTCGGTGGTCAGCACCTTGTGGATGCGGGCGTCGAAGCCGTAGAGGTCGTCGCGGATCACCAGCTTGCCGTCCTCGTCGACATAGGCGGTCTGGTAGGTCAGGTGCACCATCGGCCGGTTCTGCAGCTTGAACGTCTTTTCCTCGTGGCCGAACATGGCGTTGATCTGCTGCGAGTTCGGCGTCGGGCCGTTCATCGCCAGATGCAGCATGACCTCGCCGAATTTGGTCGGGTCTTCCACCCGCATGCAGCCGTGGCTGAACGCGCGCCTATCCGCGGCGAACAGCCGCTTCTCCGGCGTGTCGTGCAGGTAGACCTGAAATTTGTTCGGGAAATTGAACTTGATGCGGCCGAGCGCATTGGCGGCGCCGGGCGGCTGCACCACGTTGATATTGCCGTCCGGTCCCTTCTTCACTTCGAGGCCCATGCGGTCGAAAACTTTCGGGTCATTGGCATAAAGCGGCAGCAGTTCGTTCTGGATGATCGACTGCGGCACGTACCAGGACGGGTTAACCAGCACATTGTCCATCGCCGCGGTAAGCAGCGGCGTCGGCGTCTGCGGCTTGCCGGCGACGATCTTGGTGCGCCACACGACATTATTGTCGCGGACCACCTTGAGGGTGAAGTCGGGAACGTTGACCATCACGTAAGTGCGGCCGAGGTCGCGCGGCAGCCAGCGCCAGCGCTCCATATTGGCTTCGATAGTCTCGGCTTGCTGGCCCGGTTTCGGGCCGTTGATGGCGGCGAGGGTTTTTCCGTCGAGCATGCCCTTGCCGGAAATATTGGCGCGGGCCTGCACGCGCTTGACCGCATTGGACAGGCGCAGGTCGTAGGTCATGTCGTCCGCTTTGCCTTCGACGCCGAGCCTGGCGCGCAATTGCGGGACGCGTGCATCCTTCATGCCGACCTTGAGCAGCGGCCCGTCGGCAATTCGGGCGACCGGCTGTTCGGCACTGGCATTGGCGCGCAGCGCCGCGAGCTTGTCTTTCAGCGCGCGGAAGCCGTGTTCCGGCGGATTGAAGCCGTCGAACGTGGCGTTGATGTCGCTCGCGTCCGAAACCTTGCGGAGAATATCGGCGGGGTCCGGCGCGTGGCTGGCGCCGTAGTCGACCTCGGCGGAAACCCGGGTCGGCGCGATGCGGCCGGTCTGCAGATGACGCGCGAAGTCGAGCACCGAATTGGTCAGCTTGACGTCGCCTTCGGCCAGCGCCTCGGGGCTGCCAAAGCTGGGGAATTCAGGGACCGGATAATCGGCCGGGTTGAGCCCCTCGGCCCCGGCGTTGCGCAATCGCGCAATCGTCGCCTTGGCGCGCGAGGTGAGACGACCGTCACTGACCCACAGCGGCGCGAAATTGCGCGACTTGTAAAAAGTCTCGGCGGCGGCGCGCTCGCTTTGGCGCGCGATGAATTTTTCCAGATGCCTGGCGGCGACTAGATCGCGCAGTTTGTCGGAGATTTGACTATCGCCGGCGGCAAACAGCCGCTCGATCGCGCCCTTGATGTCGACGCCGCTATTCTCGACGGCGGCCGGCGCCGGCTGGGCTTGAACGCGTTCTTGGGTGCGCTCTTGAACAGGTTCTTGAACACGTTCTTGCGCACGTTCTTGCGCCGGCTCGGCTTGCGTGCGTGGCGCGACGGGAGTCGCAGCAGGCGCCGGAAGCGTCTGCACATGGCCGCGGATCGGCTGGCCGCGCAGCGTCGCCGGCGGCGGTGGCGCCGACCGCAGCGAATTCGGCGCGGCAAGAACAGGAATGCCGGGCAGGGCGGTCGCCAGCGCCAGAATGGTGCCGGCCAGCAAGCGGGTGTTACGCATCGGACTTGAACTCCACGAACGCGATTCCAGAACAGGCAACGCGCATTATGCGACCGATTTCCGTCGCATTCGATGGATTTTGAAAACCATTTCCGATTACGGCTAACGCGCCGAGGTTTGGTAAATCGCGCTTGGTAAATCTTGCGCGCTTAACCTGCCGCGGCCTCGGTAATCTCTGTGGCGAGATCGGAGTTAAGGCCAAAGCTCTCGAGCTTGCGGTACAGTGTTGAGCGCCCGATTTGCAGGCGTCGCGCCACTTCTGACATCTGCCCCCGATAATGCTCGATGGCGAAACGAATGGTTTCGCGTTCGAGTTCCTCAAGCGGCCGCACCTCACCGTGGGGATCGGTCAATCTCAGCGCAGCTCCGCTCAGGGTTAATGACGGCTCGAGCTCCGGCGCAAGCGGGCCGCCGGCTACTACAAACGGTTGCGGCTCAACGCCGCCGGCAACAGTCCCGTTTTGCACGGCGATCTGCGGAAATTCGCCAATGCCGAGCTCGTCGCTTTCACACAGCACGACCGCGCGGAAAATCGCGTTTTCCAGCTGCCGCACGTTGCCCGGCCAGTTGAACGAACCGAGCAACGCCAGCGCTTCGGCGCTCATCGTGCTGACGCGTTTGCCTTCTTCGGCGGCAAAGCGCGCCAGGAAGTGCCGCGCCAATTCGGGGATGTCGTCAGGCCGCGCGCGCAGCGGCGGCACGGTTATCGGGAACACATGCAGGCGGTAGAATAGGTCTTCGCGGAAGCGGCCGGTCTTCACGTCGGTAATCAGATCACGATTGGTGGCGGAGACGATGCGCACGTCGACCTTTATCGACTTCTTGGCGCCGACCGGCTCGACTTCGCCTTGCTGCAAGGCCCGTAACAGTTTCACCTGCGCGGCCGCCGGCAATTCGCCGACCTCGTCGAGGAATAATGTACCGCCGTCAGCCTCGGCAAATTTTCCGGTGTGACGTTCAGTGGCCCCGGTGAAGGCGCCTTTCTCGTGGCCGAACAGAATCGATTCGACAAGGTTCTCGGGCATCGCGCCGCAATTGACCGCGACGAATGGCTTGGCGCGGCGCGACCCGCTGCCGTGAATGGCGCGCGCAACCATCTCCTTGCCGACGCCGGATTCGCCCTCGATCAGCGCCGGGATGTCGGAGGCGGCGGCCTTTTCGGCGCTGCGCAGCACGGCTTTGAATTTTGGCGAGCGGGTAACGATGTCGGCGAATGTCAGAGTGCCGTTTTGACTGCGCTTGAGACGCTGCAATTCGCCGGCCAGCGCCTTGGTGGCCAGCGCGTTGCGCAGCGAAACTTGCATGCGCTCGACGCCGGCCGGCTTGACCACGAAGTCGATGGCGCCGGCCTTCATCACGGAAATCACATTGTCGATCCCGCCATGCGCGGTCTGCACGATGACCGGAACGGTGCGCCCGGCTTCCCTCATTCGCGACAACACGCCGAGCCCGTCGAGGCCCGGCATCACCAGGTCGAGCACCACGCAGTCGATCCGCGCGCCGGCTGCCCCGCACAAAATAGAAGCAGCCTCGTCACCGCTGCCGGCGGTCATCGCCTGGTAGCCGAAACGTTGCACCATGTTTTCGAGGAGGCGGCGCTGCACCGGATCGTCATCGACGATCAACACGACTTGCGACATTGAAAGCTCACCGGATTGTGCCGATTTGGAGCAATGTCGCCTAATGGCCTTAATGGGTGCTTAAGTCCGGTGCGCCCGAGGCTGCCGCCGGCCTGGCGGGTGTTGAAAACGGCGGGTTTAGCCATCGCTTTGCCGGACGCGGCAGGCCAAGATCGCCTCTTCAAGGAAGCCACGACCGCAATGCCCGCCCGATCGATCGCCCGAAAAACCCCGCCGCTCAGGACCGCTAAGCCGGCGCCGAAGCCTACCGCCATCAGGCCCGATGGGGCAAAAATCGGCAAGCTGCCGGAATGGAATCTGGCCGATCTCTATTCGGGCATCGACTCGCCGGCACTTAAGGCCGACCTCGACAAGGGCGAGGCGGAATGCGTGGCGTTCGAGAAGGACTACAAGGGCCGGCTCGCCGAACTGACGAAGGGCGCGCCGGTTGACCTCGCCGGCGCGGTAAAGCGTTACGAGGCGCTCGACGATCTGCTCGGGCGGGTGGCGTCCTTTGCGTCGCTGACTTATGCCGGCAATACCACCGATCCGGTGCGCGCCAAATTCTACGGCGACGTGCAGGAGCGGCTAACCGCGATGTCGCTGCATCTGCTGTTCTTCACGCTCGAACTCAATCGCGTCGAGGACAAGGTACTGGACGAGGCGATCAAGGAGCCGGCGCTCGGCCATTACCGGCCCTGGCTCGAAGATGTGCGCAAGGAAAAGCCGTATCAGCTTGAGGATCGGGTCGAGGAGCTGTTCCACGAAAAATCGGTGACGGCCTACTCGGCCTGGAACCGGCTCTACGACGAAACCATCGCCGCGCTGCGCTTCAAGATCGGTGGCAAGGAACTGCCGATCGAGCCGGCGCTCAATATGTTGCAGGACGCCGACGGCAAGAAGCGCAAGGTAGCGGCGCAGGCGCTGGCCCAGACCTTCAAGGAAAACTTGCGGCAATTCGCGTTGGTCACCAATACGCTCGCCAAGGACAAGGAAATCTCGGACCGCTGGCGCGGCTTCCAGGACGTCGCCGACGCGCGGCATCTGTCGAACCGCGTCGAGCGCGAGGTGGTGGACGCATTGGTTTCCGCCGTGCGCGCCAGTTATCCGCAGTTGTCGCATCGCTATTACAAGCTGAAAGCCAAGTGGTTCGGCAAGAAGACGCTGCCGCATTGGGACCGCAACGCGCCGCTGCCGAAGGTCGAGCAGCGGGTTATTCCGTGGACCGAGGCGCGCTCGACGGTGCTCACCGCCTATGGCGCGTTCTCGCCGAAAATGGCGGAGGTTGCCGACCGCTTCTTTGAGCGGCAGTGGATTGACGCGCCGGTGCGGCCCGGCAAGCAGCCCGGCGCCTTCGCGCATCCGACCGTGCCGTCGGCGCATCCTTATGTGCTGCTCAATTATCAGGGCAAGCCGCGCGACGTCATGACGCTGGCTCATGAACTCGGCCACGGCGTGCACCAGGTGCTGGCGGCGCCGAACGGCGCGCTGATGGCGCCGACCCCGCTGACGCTGGCGGAAACCGCCAGCGTGTTCGGCGAGATGCTGACGTTCAAAAAACTGCTGGCCGGCATCACCGACAAGAAGCGGCGCAAAGCCATGCTGGCCGCCAAGGTCGAGGACATGATCAACACGGTGGTGCGCCAGATCGCGTTCTATTCGTTTGAGCGCAAGGTCCACACCGAGCGGCGCAACGGCGAACTGACGGCCGACAAATTATGCGAGTTGTGGATGTCGGTGCAGAGCGAGAGCCTCGGCCCGGCGATCGAGCTTAAAGCCGGCTACGAGACGTTCTGGTGCTACATCCCGCATTTCATCCATTCGCCGTTTTACGTTTACGCCTATGCGTTTGGAGATTGCCTGGTGAATTCGCTCTACGCCGTCTACGAGAAATCAGCGTCGGGTTTCGCCGAGCGTTATCTGGCGATGCTGGCGGCCGGCGGCACCAAGCACCACACCGAATTGCTCAAGCCGTTCGGGCTCGACGCCCGCGACCCGCAATTCTGGCAGGGCGGGCTGTCGGTTATCTCGGCGCTGATCGATGAGCTGGAGGCGCTAGAAGCCAGCTGAATCTGGCTTAAATAACGTTTTACAAGCGTATTACACATGTTATACATGTGTAATACGAGCGAGGTTTATGCCATGAAAATTGAAATCAAAAGACTCGGCAATTCAGACGGCGTCATCCTGCCGCGCGAATTGATGCAGCGTCTCGACCTCAAGCGGGGCCAGAGCCTTCATATCACCGAATTGCCGGGCGGCGGATTTCAGGCGCTTCCATACGATCCGGATTTCGAAGCGACGATGAAAATCGCCGATGAAGTCATGGACGAGTATCGCGATACGCTGGCGGAGCTTGCCAAATAAGATGACCGATCCCACGCAACCGAAGTGGGTCAGTTACGAGCAAGTTATCGCCATTCATGCCCGTCAGCTGCGCCGTTTTGGCGGCGCGGCAGGCTTGCGCGATGAAGGGATGTTGCGCTCCGCGCTCGAACGACCCGTCAACAAGTGGCAGTACGAACAGGCCGAACTGCCGGCGCTCGCTGCCGCTTACGCCTTTGGCTTGGCTAAAAATCATGCGTTCGTAGACGGTAACAAGCGCGCCGCGTTCATGGCGTTGGTCACGTTCCTGCGAAAGAATGGCATCAATTTTGCGCCGCAACCCGCGCAAGCCACCACGATCATTCTCGCGCTCGCCGCCGGCGAGGTGAGCGAACAAAGCTTGACCCGCTGGATCAAGGATAACTGGCCGAAGGCGTGAACATGCCGAAAGTCTGGATCGAGGCCGCGCTTAATGGCGCCTGGACGCGCGAGCGTCAGCCGGCGATTCCAATTTCGGTCGAGGAAATTGTCGCCGACGGCATTGCAGCGGCGCAGGCCGGCGCCGCCATCATCCATCTGCACGCCTACGATGTGAAGACTGGCCGCCAGCGCGACGACTATGAAATTTACGCGCCGATCATTGAAGGCATTCGCGCCAAGGTCGATGCAATCGTCTATCCGACGCTGCCGATCACCGGCTCCGGTTATGCCGGCGAATTGCGCAGCGCGGGCGAGCGTTACGCCCATTTGGAACGGCTGGCGCAAAACGGCCTGGCCGAATGGGCCGTTATCGATCCGGGCTCTGCCGTTTTTACGCGCTTCGACGAAATTGCGCGCAGCAA
>JBPCQM010000086.1:0-3215 GCA_050998115.1 Pseudolabrys sp.
CCCCCGAGCTTTCCCGCGCCATCAGCAGGCCGGCTTTCATCTGCGCTTTCACGCGCGCAATCTCGGCCTCATTGCTCGTCTCGGTGGCGCCGGTGATTTCGTCGATCGCCACGCGCATCAACTCGGGCGCGTCGGCAGCGTCGGTGCCCGCATAAAGCCCGAACAATCCGGTGTCGCTGTAGGGCATATGGAATGCGTAGATCGCGTAGCAGAGTCCGCGCTTCTCGCGCACTTCCTGGAACAGCCGCGACGACATGCCGCCGCCGAGCACATTGGTGAACACCTGAAGACTGTAGAGGCTGTCGTCGCGCACCGGAACGCCCTGCAAAGCGAGCGCGACATGAACCTGTTCGAGGTCGCGGGATTCGATCCGGGTGCCGCCGCCGAACTTCGCAGGCTCGGGCAGCGGCGCCGGCGAATTGGCAAAACTGCCGAACCGCTTCTCCACCTCCGCGACGACCTGCGAATGCTCGACCGCGCCGGCCGCCGAGACCACCATGTCGGGCGCGCGATAATTTCGGCCAAGGTAAGCGCGTAGCCTGGCCGGGTCGAAAGCCCGCACGGTGTCCGGCGTGCCAAGGATCGAGCGGCCGACCGGCTGTTTCGGAAAAGCGGTTTCCTGCAGGCGATCGAACACCAGGTCGGACGGATTGTCCTCGGTGGCGCCGATCTCCTGCACGATCACATTTTGCTCGCGATGCAGCTCGGCCGGATCGAATGTCGGATCGGCCAGGATGTCAGAGAGCACGTCGATTGCCAGGGGCACGTCGGCCCGCAGCACGCGGGCGTAATAGGCCGTGGTCTCGACGCTGGTTGCGGCATTGAGATCGCCGCCGACCCGCTCGATCTCCTCGGCGATCTGCCGCGCGGTGCGCCGCGTCGTGCCCTTGAACGCCATGTGTTCGAGAAGATGCGAAATGCCGTGCTCGTCCGGCTTTTCGTCGCGGCTGCCGGCGCCGACCCAGACCCCAAGCGAGGCAGTTTCCAGATGCGGCATGTTGTCGGTCACCACCGCCAGGCCGGAGGCGAGACGGGTTACTTCCACGGTCATTGTTTCGTTCCTGGCTTGGCTCTCACGCCGCCGCACCTTCGCGCGCCGCGCGCGAGGCAGACAACACAAATCGTTCGACCGCCGCCTGTTCGGCCGGCAGCACGGTCATCCGCTCGCGCCGGCTGGCGAGGTCGCCCAGCCAGTCCGGCAGTTTTGGCTTGACGCCGCAGGCGCGCTCGACTGCCTTCGGGAATTTGGCAGGATGCGCGGTCGAAAGCACCACCATCGGCACCGCCAGGTCACGTGGTTCTTTTTCAGCGACCGCCAGCGCGACGGCGGTATGCGGATCGACGCAATGGCCGGTCTCGCGCAAGGTGGCGCGCATGGTAGCGGCCACCTCATCCTCGTCGGCGCGGGCGGCAGCAAAGCGGCTGCGCAATTCCTTGAGCGCCGGTGCGGCAATCGTAAAGCGGCGCGATTGCGCCAACGAGCCCATCGCCGCCGCCACCACCTTGCCATCGCGGCCACAAGCATCGAACAGTAGCCGTTCGAAATTCGACGACACCTGGATATCCATCGATGGCGAGGTGGTCGCCACCACATCACGCAACTCATAGGCGCCGGTGGCAAAAGTGCGCGCCAGGATGTCGTTGACGTTGGTCGCGACCACCAGCCGTTCGACCGGCAGGCCGATGCGTGACGCGACATAACCGGCATAGACGTCGCCGAAATTTCCGGTCGGCACCGTGAACGCCACCTTGCGATGCGGCGCGCCAAGCGCGACCGCCGCCGTGACGTAATACACCACCTGCGCGACGATGCGCGCCCAGTTGATCGAATTCACCGCCGACAGCCGCACCCGCTCGCGAAACTCATAATGATTGAACAATGATTTCAGCAGCGCCTGGCAGTCGTCGAAGGTGCCTTCGATAGCGACCGCGTGGATGTTGGCGTCGTCCGCCGTCGTTATCATGCGGCGCTGCACGTCCGAGATGCGGCCTTGCGGAAACAGCACGACAACATCGATCTGCGAGCGGCCGCGGAAAGCTTCGACCGCCGCGCCGCCGGTATCGCCGGAGGTCGCAACCACGATGGTGGTGCGCTCGCCGCGCGCCTGCAGCACATGATCCATCAGGCGCGCCAGCAATTGCATGGCGACATCCTTGAACGCCAGCGTCGGGCCATGAAACAGTTCGAGCAGGAAGGTGGACGGCGAAAGCTGCACCAGCGGCACGGTCGCCGGATGACGGAAGCTCGCATAGGCTTCGCGCGCCAGCCGCGCGAGATCGGCGTCAGGCAGGCCGCCGGCAACAAACGGCCGCAGCACCGCGAGCGCGACATCGGCGTAATTCTGCCCGGCAAAGCCGGCGATGGTTTTGGCATCGAGCGATGGCCAGGCGTCCGGCACATAAAGACCGCCGTCGCGGGCGAGCCCCGCGAGCATCGCCTCGACAAAGTCGAGCGGCGGAGCATCGCCCCGAGTTGAGACATAACGCATTGAATTAACGGTATTTTTCCGCACCGGGCGCGCCACAGTCGGGCCGGACACTAGCCGCCAATGCCGGCTTTCACAAGAAAGCGGTCAGGCCCGGCGCAGTCGGCCGACCAGCCAGGTGATGTAAACGCCAGCCAATGCCAGCGCGAGGCCGAACCAGGTTAGCGCGTATTGCAGGTGATTGTTCGGCAGTTCGAGGCTCAGTCGCCCCGCGCGCGGCAGGCCGCCGGGCGGCACCGGGGCTTCCTGGTCGATATAGAAAGGCGCGACCGCTCCCCAGTTCTTCGCCGCCGCCATCAGGCGGTGGTCGCGCAAATACCAGAGGTTTTTGTCCGGCTCGTCAGCCGGCGTGACCAGGCCGCGCACTTCCGGCCAGCGCATCACCCCGGTCACGTCAACGCTGCCCGCTAGCGCGCCTTGCTCGCGGCTCGCAGGATCTTTGCGATCCGCAGGCACGAAGCCCCGGTTGACCACGGCAATGCTGCCGCCCGGAAGCCGCGCCGGCGTGAACACCCAATAGCCCTGCCCCGAGACATCCGGGCGGAACGCAGAGCCCGAGGTATAGACCAGCGCCTCCTTGTCATTGAGAAACTCAGCGGGGAATGTCACGCGGCGGAATTCATCGGCGGCCTGATCAAGCCTCGCCCATTGCTCGCGCGGCGGAAGATTGGCCGGCGCCGCGGCAAGCCGCGCGCCGATTTTTTCCATCAAGTCTTCTTTCCATGCCTT
>JBPCQM010000025.1:0-58733 GCA_050998115.1 Pseudolabrys sp.
ATCTGATCCTCCTGCTCGGCGGTGAACTATGGTCGGCCGCCGGGCGACCGCACTTGCGTTAACACTACCACCGCATGGCGGTTCAAATGGCCTGCTATACCGTGGACGCTCTCTCTGCGCAGCCGGATTAATAATTCATTAGTCGTAATTCGGCCGGAACCATGAGCGGAACGTCGAATACCTGGTTAGGCGATCCCCGCCTCGCGGCTCATGCCCTGAGCCCGGCGCCAGCGTGGCTATGGAGTTCCGACGCCACCCGCTTGCTCTGGGCCAACTCGGGCGGCGCCACGATTTTGCGCGCCGATACGCCAGCGGCGCTTGAGGCGCTGCGCTTTGAGCCCAACCAATCGCCTGCCAGCCAAATTGCGCGGCTTGCCGCCACGCTGCCGGCTGGCGCGACGCCGCGGCTCGAGCGGCTGCGCGGTTTCGGCGGCAGGCTCGGCGGTCCGCTGACCTGCCTCTGTTCGCGTATCGCGCTCGCCGACCAGACACCGGGCATTTTGGTGGTGGCGACCGAGCGCCCTGGGCCCGGCCTGTCACTCGACGAACGCCTGCGCTGGCTGATCGGTGATGCCGACGCGCCGGTGGCTGCATTCTCCAGCGAGGGCGACCTGCTGCTGGCTTCGCCGGACGCCGAGGGGCAACTCAGCGGCGCGGCGACCTTGGCCGCGCTCGGCGCCGGCGAACTGGCGCAACGCGCGCTCCGCGACGGCAGCGCAGAAGCGGAGATTTCCGCCGGCCCTGCCCGGCTCGACCGGCTCAACGCCGGCAGCACGCAGGTCCTGCTGCTCAGCCTGACGCCGGAACAACCAGCGGCGGCGGCGGCGGCGGAAATCGCCGCGGCGGGGCCGGTCGCCAGCGAGTCGGTCAAACGCCATCAGCCGCTGCGTTTCGTCTGGCGCACCGACGCCGACCACCGATTCATGACCGAAGGTCAGGAGTTCATCGAGTTGATCGGCGGCAAGGCCGCCCTCGGCGCCCCCTGGAGCGAATTCGCCGCCCGGCTCAAGCTTGGCGATGGGGATGGCGTTGCCGCCGCGCTCGCATCGCAGGAGACCTGGAGCGGCACCACCGTGCAGTGGCCAATCGACGGCGGCCCCGAACAAATTCCGGTCGAATTGTCGGGTCTTCCGGTCTTCGATCGTGAGCAGAATTTCCAGGGCTATCGGGGCTTCGGCATTTGCCGGGAGCCACAGCGGCTACTCGACATCAAGCGCCAGCGCGCCGACGCGCAAGCCGCCGCCGAAGCCGCCGCCGAATTACGGGAACAGGAAACGGCGCAAGCCGAGGCCGTAGCAAAAGCTGCCGCTACAACCGCAGCAGCAGCAGCGGCGGAAGCTGCTAAAGCCGCCAGCGCGACGGCAGAGCAGGAGCAAGCCAACGGCACCAAAGCGCCGGGCGAAACCGCCAATGTGGTTCAATTTCCGTCCGCAGCGCCGGAGCCCTCGCCCGGCCTCGACGCCCGCGAGCAAAAAGCCTTCAGCGAACTGGCGCGTGAACTTACCGACCGGCTGAAAACCACCAACGGCAAACCGCTGAGCGAGGACGACTTTGGCCCAGAGCGGCCCGAACCGATCGGTGAACCGGCCAACGCCGCCACTCCGGTCGTTCGAAAGGATACCGTTGCACGCGACGCGCAAAAAGAGCGTCCGATACTCGACCGGCTGCCGATCGGCATCCTGGTTTATCGTCTCAACGATCTACTCTACGCTAACCGCGCCTTCCTCGACTGGACCGACTATCCGACGCTCGAAGCCTTGAGCGCGGCCGGCGGGCTCGACAGCCTGTTCATCGAATCGAATGCGCCGGCGGCCGCCAACAACAAAGCCAAGAACAGCGCGCCGGTGCTGACCATCACCACGCCGGGCGGCAAGAAGATGCCTGTCGAAGGCCGGCTGTTTCCCGCGATGTGGAACGGCGAGAATGCGCTGGTGCTGATGCTCAACATCACCAAGACAGCCGACAAGACTGCCGGGCTGACGACGCGGCAGATCGAGAATGAAAATCGCGAGCTCAAGGCGGTGCTCGACACCGCGACCGACGGCGTCCTGATGATCGATCGCGCCGGGCGCGTGTTGTCGGCCAATCGCAGCGCTGAAGCGCTGTTCGGCTACGACGGCGCTGATTTCCGCAAGCTGACGTTCGGCGACCTGTTCGCGCCGGAAAGCCGGCGCACCGTTCTGGATTATCTCGACCAGCTGGCGCAAGAAAACGCAATCTCGCTGCTCAACGAAGGTAAAGAAGTCATCGGCCGCGTTCGCCAAGGCGGACTGGTACCGCTTTACATGACGATCGGCCGGGTTGGCGAGAACAGCGAGAAATTCTGCGTGGTGTTCCGCGACATCACCGCCTGGAAGAAATCAGAAGAAGAGCTCATCAATGCCAGGCGGCACGCCGAAGGCGCGTCGTCGGCCAAATCGGAATTTCTCGCCAAGATCAGCCACGAAATCCGCACGCCGCTCAACGCCATCATCGGATTTTCAGAGGTGATGATCGACGAGCGGTTCGGCCCTGTCGGCAACGAACGTTACCGCCAATATCTGCGCGACATTCATTCGTCCGGCGGCCATCTGACTTCCCTGCTCAACGACTTGCTCGATCTCTCGAAGATCGAGGCCGGCAAGCTCGACCTGGCTTTCACCGGGATCAATCTCAACGACATCGCCCAGCAATGCGTCGCGATTTTGCAGGAGCAGGCCAATCGCGAACGCGTCATCATTCGCACGTCGTTGCCGCCGACGCTGCCGCGCATCGTCGCCGACGCGCGTTCGGTGCGCCAGATCATGCTCAATCTGCTGTCCAACTCGATCAAATTCGCCGGCGCTGGCGGCCAGGTGATCGTTTCCACCGCGCTGACCGACCGCAACCAAATCGCGTTGCGGGTACGCGACACCGGCGCCGGCATGAGCGCACAGGAATTGCAAGCCGCGCTCGAGCCGTTCCGCCAGCTCGCCACCGCCGCGCGCTGGGGCTCAAGCGGCACGGGGCTCGGCCTGCCAATCACCAAGGCGCTGGCCGAGGCCAATCACGCCACCTTTACCATCACCAGCGCGGTCGACGATGGCACGCTGGTGGAAGTGGCGTTTCCAGCTCCGCGAGTGCTGGCGAAATAGACCCGAAAATCGGCTAGGCTCCCGCCTTAATTCCTCGCCACGAGGCGGAAGTTCGAATGGTCCGGTTATTTCGGTGCTTGGTTGTCCTGGCTGCGCTGATCACCACGGCGCTGGCGCGCGCTGATGAGCCGGTCGACTTGCTACTGGTGCTGGCCACCGATGTATCCCGCAGCGTTGACGCGCAAAAATTCCAGTTGCAGCGCGAGGGCTATGCGGCGGTGATCGCCGATCCTCGGGTGCTCAACGCAGTTCAGTCCGGCCTCAACGGACGCATCGCGGTGACCTTCGTGGAATGGTCGGGGCTTGGCTCGCAGAAAATCGTGATAGACTGGATGGGGATCGACGGCCCGAAAACTGCGCAGGCATTCGGCGACCGGCTGCTGGAATCACCGCGCTTGTTTGCCGACCGCACGTCGATCAGCGGCGGCATCGAATTCGCCGTTGCCCAGTTCGCGAAGGCGCCGTTTGTGGCCAGGCGCCGCACCATCGACGTATCGGGCGACGGCACCAATAATTCCGGTCGCGATGTGACCGCGGCGCGCGACGAGACACTGGCGCTCGGCATCACCATCAACGGTCCGGTGTTCTCAGCGAACGCCCGATGCCGTGGAATCCCGAGCACACCAATCCGCCCGGCGGCCTTGCCAATTATTATCGTAATAATGTCGTCGGCGGCCCCGGGGCCTTTGTCATTGAGGCGAAGGATTTCAATTCATTCGGCCAGGCCATCGTCGCCAAGCTGATCGCGGAGGTAGCCGAAGGTCCTTTGCCAGCACGCAGCGCCCGCGCCTCGCGTTAACATTGGCCGTGAATAGCGGCCATGAAAGGGTCACAGAACCTTCCCAAGGTTGGCGCTCGTAGCGCCGATGGTATAGTCCAGCACGGTAGCTAGAAAAACCGGAAACGCCATTGACCGCGGCGATCGCCTTCAAACGGCTGGGAATTGCACTTGCCGCCGCGATCGTCTGCGGCGGCGGCGCGCTGATCGCCGCGACCTCGCTTGTTTCGACCGACGCCGTGCGTGAGCGGGTCAAGAACGAAATCTCCGCGGTCACCGGACTCGATCCAGTGCTGCGCGGCGAAATCGACATCGCGCTGTTTCCCTCCGGCAGTGTCAGTTTTTTCGACGTGGCGTTGGGCGATGCGGCGGCACCGGCGCTGACCGCCGAGCGACTAACCGCGCGTTTGCGGTTTTTTCCGCTGCTGCTCGGCCGGGTCGAAATCGCCGATATTTCGCTGGAGCGGCCATCCATCGCCGTCACGTTTGCGCCGAGCGGCACGTCGAACTGGACGGGCTTGATCGAAGCCTTGACCCGCGCGCAGAAGCCAAGTTCACACGTCGCGGCCTTCTCGGAAATCCGAATCAATGACGGCAAGGTCGTGCTGCGCGACCAAGTTCACGATATCACTGAAACCTTCGATCATGTCGAGGTCTCGCTGGCATGGCCTTCGATCTCGAAAAGCTTCGGCGCGACCGGCCGGATGGCCTGGCGCGGTGAGATGGTCGACGCCAGCATGTCGCTGGGCGATTTCCCCGCCGCGCTCGCCGGCGCCAAGACGGGGCTCAAGCTGCGGATCGCCGGCGCGCCAATCAAGGCGGCGTTTGACGGATCTTTCAGCACGGTGCCGACACTCAAGGCCGAAGGCACACTAGCCGCCGATGCTGCTTCGCTGCGCGCAGCGTTGCGTTGGACTGGGCAGAAACCGGTGCCCAGCGGCGGTTTTGGCCGTTTCGCGCTCAAAGCGCAAACCAATATCGTTGGTGGAACGATCGCGCTCTCCAGCGTCAATGTCGAACTCGACGGCAATACCGCGGACGGCGTCCTGACTTTCGCGACCGATGGCCGCCAGACGCTGCAAGGAACCCTGGCCGCCGACACGCTGGACCTGACGCCCTATGTCTCGACGGTGCGACTGTTGACCAGCAATCAACGCGAATGGAGCAGCGGAAGGCTGACACTTGACGGCCTGACCGGATTTGATGTCGATCTGCGGCTGTCGGCCGCCAAGCTAATTCTCTCCGGCGCCAAGCTCGGCCGCACCGCGATCGCCGCCAATCTGCGCGGCGGCCACCTGGCTGTGACGATCGGCGAACTGCAGGGTTTCGGCGGCGTCATCAAGGGCTCTCTGGCGCTGGCAAATTTCGAAACCGGGGTAGAGATAAAATCGCAATTGCAGTTCACCGACGTCGATTTGGAAAGCTGTCTCGGTGAATTGGTCGGCCTGCATCGGGTCGAGGGCAAGGGCAATCTGGCTTTCGCGCTGGAAGGCTCAGGCGACAGCGTGATGGCGCTGACCCATACACTGTCGGGGACCGCCAGCCTGTCAGGGGCCAAAGGCACGTTGGCCGGCCTGGACGTCGAACAATTGCTGCGCCGGCTGGAGCGCCGGCCGCTGTCCGGCGCCGGCGATTTCCGCAATGGCCGGACGCCCTATGACAAAATCACGCTTGTGCTCAAGATCGCGCAAGGAAATGTCGCGGTCGATGATCTCAAAATCGAGGGCCCGGCAGTGCGCCTGGCCTTGGCGGGCTTGGCGTCGATTCCCGCTCGCGAACTCGACCTCAAAGGCAATGCCACATTGGTCGCCCCCGCCAGTTCGGGCGGCGGCTTTGACCTGCCGTTTTTCGTCACCGGCACCTGGGATAGCCCACTCATGCTGCCAGACCCGCAGGCGCTGATCCGCCGCTCCGGCGCCGCCGCGCCGCTGCTCGACGCGGTGCGCGACCGCAAAGCCCGCGACGCGCTGCGCTCGGCGGTCGAGCGTCTCACCGGGGCGCAGCCGGCGCCCGCCACCGCGCCCGAGCAACCGAAACAATAGGACCCGTCAGACCTGCGCCGCCAACACGTCGCGATCGCGGCGCCGCGCGTTACGTTTGGCGGCAAGCGAAGCCGCGACCGTCGCCGCCGCCACCAGCACAATCATGATAGTACAGATCGCGTTGATCTCCGGCTTCACGCCAAGCCGCACCTCGGAATAGATGCGGATTGGCAGCGTGGTAGCGCCCGGGCCGGTGGTGAAGCTCGCGATCACCAAATCGTCGAGCGAAAGAGAAAAAGCCAGCATCCAGCCGGCCGCGATAGCCGGCGCGATCAACGGCAGTGTTACTGTCAACGCGGTTTTCCACGGCGGGCAACCGAGATCCATCGCCGCTTCCTCCAGATCGCGGTCGAAGCTGATGAGCCGCGATTGCACAATGACGGTGACGAAGCACATCGTCAGGGTGGTGTGCGCCAGCACGATGGTCCAGAACCCGCGGTTCAAATCAAGCGCCACAAACAACAGCAGCAACGATAGCCCGGTGATGACTTCCGGCATCACCAGTGGCGCATAGACCATGCCGGAAAACAGCGTGCGGCCGCGAAACCGCCCACTGCGGGCGAGCGCCCGCGCCGCCAGCGTGCCGAGCACGGTGGCGGCGCTGGCCGAGAAAAATGCCACGCCCAGGCTCACTTTCGCGGCCTCCAGCATGGCGCGGTCGTGAAGCAATTCCGCGTACCAGCGCAGTGACCAGCCGCCCCAGATCGTCACCAGCCACGAGGCGTTAAACGAATAGATCATCAAAATAGCGATCGGCAGATAAAGAAACGCCAGACCTAGCGCGATCGAAATCACATTGAAGGGGGGACAGGCCACGCCGCATCAGCGGTCCTCCGCCAGCTCGCGCCGCTGCAGGCCTTGATAAAACATAATAGGGCCGACCAACAAGACCAGCAGTACAACGGCGATTGCCGAGGCCACTGGCCAGTCTTTGTTGGAAAAGAATTCCGTCCACAGCGTCTGCCCGATCATCAGTGTATCGGATCCGCCAAGCAGATCGGGGATGACGAATTCGCCGACGATCGGAATGAAACACAATAGCGCGCCGGCGGCGACGCCATGCAGCGACAGCGGAAACGTCACCTGCCAGAAACTCTTCCAGCGCGGCGCGCCGAGATCGGCCGCGGCTTCGAGCAATTCATGATCAATGTTTTCCAGCGCGGCATAAAGCGGCAGCACCATAAAGGGCAGATAGGAATAGACGACGCCGATATAGATCGCGGTGTCGCTGGCGAGCCAGGCGGCCGGTTGTTGGATAATGCCGAGCGATAGCAAGACTTCGTTCAGCAACCCGTCGTGTTGTAGGATATTGATCCAGGCATAGGCGCGAATCAGAAACGAAGTCCAGAACGGCAGAATGACCAACATCACCAGTAGCGGCTGCATGGCGCGCGGCGCGCGCGACATGCCATAGGCGACCGGGTAGCCGCTCAGCAGCATGATCGCGGTCGAAACCGCGGCGACTTCGAGGCTCTTGAGATAAGACAACAGATAGATCGCGTCGGAGCCGAGCAAGACGTAGGTGTCGAGCGAAAGCCCGGCGAAAAACGCCGTTATGCCGGGCCAGCCCGCAGTGAGATCGAGCACCGGAAGATAGGGCGGCTGCGCCAGCGCGGTCTGCGACAGGCTGATCTTCAACGTGATGAGGAACGGCGTTAGGAATAGCGCGGCAAGCCACAGAAATGGCAGCCACGCAAAGAGTCGCCCGTCGCGGTGCCGTTGCGGCTTCGTGGCCATCAGCGCCTCACTATCAGCCCGGCGCTGGCTGGCCACGACAGCCAGACTTTGTCGCCGAACGAGAGCTGGGACGTCGCGCCGCCAGTATTCGGCGCGCTTACCGTCATGGCGGCGCCGCCCTCCAGCCGCACCCGAAATAACGAAATGCCGCCGAGAAAGCCAATATCGGCGATGATGCCCCGCAACGCGTTGGTTCCGGCCGCCGGACGCCTGGCGGCGATCGAGATTTTTTCCGGGCGCAACACCAACCAGACCGTGTCGCCAGGCTTGCCGTCCGTTGGCTTTGCGATGCGCAATTTTCCGTACGCGCTGTCGATGCTGGTACGAGATTTTCCGAGCGCGCCTTCGATCAGATTGGCGTCGCCAATAAAGCCGGCAACCCAGCGCGACACCGGCTGCTGGTAGATTTCCGACGGCGCGCCAACCTGCACAAGCTGACCGTGATTCATCACGCCGATGCGGGCGGCCAGAACCATCGCCTCGTCCTGGTCATGGGTGACGACCACGAACGTTGTGGCCAGGCGGCGCTGCAGCTCGATCAATTCGAGTTGCGTCTCCGCCCGCAATTTTTTATCAAGCGCGGCGAGTGGCTCGTCGAGCAGCAACACTCGCGGCCGCTTCACCAGTGAACGCGCCAATGCGACGCGCTGGCGCTGGCCGCCGGACAGCTGGTCCGGCCGCCGGCGGCCCAGTCCATCGAGCCGCAGCAGCGCCATCATTTCGGCGACGCGGGCCGCAATCTCGGTGGCGCCAAGCCCCTCCTGGCGCAGGCCGAATGCGATGTTTCGCTCCACCGTCAAATGCGGAAACAACGCATAGTTTTGAAACATCATATTGACCGGCCGCCGGTGCGGCGGCACCGCAGCGATGTCCTCGCCGCCGAGCAAAATTCGGCCTTGGTCGGGGTTTTCGAAGCCGGCCAACAGCCGCAACAAGGTGGTCTTGCCGCAACCGGAAGGGCCAAGCAGCGCGAAAAATTCGTTCAACGCAACGTCGAGCGTGAGGCAGTCGACCGCGAGCACCCCGCCAAAGCGCTTGCTCACCGCCTCGAAGCGCACCAGCGCCGGTTGGCCTTGCATGGAGAAAGCAATCCGCGCCGTATCCCGATCCGGCACGCACGCTAGCGGGCCATGCGCCTGGGCTCAACGGCGAATTGCAAGTGGATAAACTACGGTGATCAGGCCGCCGGGACCTCCGGCAGATCGCCCAAATCGGGCGCGTCGCCGACACCAGCACCGACGTCGAGCGGCATCATTAGCTTGCGCGGCTCAGGTCCGTAATAGTCGCCGACTTGCACGCTGGCGCGCGGCTTCGCCAGGATCGAAATGATACGGTCGAGCAATGCCTTGGCCGACACTGGTTTGCAGAGAAATTCGTTGACGCCGAGCCGCACCACTTCCACCACGCGCCAGCGCTCGCCGTGCGCGGTCAGCATGATGATCGGCAGATCGGGCAACGGAAACACCCCGGGCGAGCGCACGATGCACACGAATTCCGGACCGGTCAGCAGCGGTATTTCCCAATCGAGCACCACGACATCCGGGACACCTGACGGATCGCATCAAGCCCCGCGATGCCATCAGAGGCTTCGTATATTTTCTTGATGCCGATATTATTAAGCAGGCTGCGCACCATCTTGCGCATGAATGCATTGTCGTCGACCACCAGCACGCTCAACTGCTGGATTCGGAATTGAACATGCTTGGCGACGATCACAGTAAAAACCCCACACTCACGCTGCGCGAATTACCGTCCGCTCAATTCACCAAAAACACGCTCGTCGTCTCGCGGTCGATTTCCGCCTTTACGGTTGTTGCCGGCCGTGGTTTCGGGCCATAGAAATTTCCTGCCCTGATCATGGGGCGCGGACGCACCAGCACGGAGATAACGCGGTCGCGCAGCGACTTGGACGATACCGGCTTAAGCAGGAATTCGTTGACTCCGATCTGCAGCGCCTCCACGACTCGCGCTTTTTCGCCGTGGCCGGTCAGCATGATGATCGGCACGTCCGGAAACTGAAACGTTTCGGGCGAGCGCACCATCCGCACAAAGCCGGGGCCGTCGAGACCCGGCATCTGCCAATCCAGGATGACGATGTCGGGGCCAAGCGTGCGGATCGCTTCGAGGCCCGCGATGCCGTCCGGCGCTTCATACACGGTACGAATGCCGATGCTCATGAGCAGCGTGCGCACGACCTTGCGCATATAGTGCTCATCGTCCACCACCAGCACTTTGGTAGCGGCGAAGCGCGCTTCAAGAAACTTGTCGTCCATCGGCATGGCGCGATCCGTCCCGAGCCAGTTCTGCGTCGGCAATAGACCACACGACGATAAGAAGGCCGTTAAAGATTTTCGGGAAAATCTGCCGTCGCCGGAAAAGGGCTGTCAACTACGCCTGCCCGCATTAATCGCATTATTGGCCATAAAGTCGCCAAGCGCGGCGCGCTCCTCCTCATCGGCGATCAGGCCCAGCTTGCTGCGCCGCCATAAAACGTCTTCGGCGGTCTGCGCCCATTCCTGCGTTATCAAATAGCGCACCTCGGCGCCGCTCAGGTCGCCGACCAGACGCGGGCCAAGATCCTCGGCGGTTTTGGCATTGCCGAGGACGCGCTCGATTCGCGTGCCGTAAGCGCCCACCATCCGCCGCGCGCAGGCCTCGGTGAGAAACGGCCAACGATTGCGGGCCCGGATCGCCTGCAGCGGAAATTCCTCAGCCGGGAAATCGCCGCCAGGCAGATTCGACTGCGCGGTCCATGGAGGATGCGTCTGGAAAAAATGACCGACTTTTTCCATCACCGCTTCGGCCAGCCGCCGCGAGGTGGTGATCTTGCCGCCATAGACCGTGAGCACTGGCGCCTCGCGGAACGGCTCGTCCAGCGCCAGCGCGTAGTCCCGCGTCACGTCTTCCGGCTTGTCGGCGCCATCGTCCTGGAGCGAACGCACACCGGCAAACGCATATACCACGTCAGTCGTGCTGATGGCGTCGCGGAAATATTCGTTGAAGACGCCGATCAGGTAAGTCATTTCGCCGCCATCGGGCGAGGGCGCATTGACGTCGCCGATGAACGCCTCATCGGTGGTGCCGATCAGCGTGAAGTCGCTGGCGAAGGGCAAGGCGAACACGACGCGACCGTCCGCTGCCTGCAAGGTATAGCCGTGCTCGTGATTGAAATTGCGTCGCACCACGATGTGGCTGCCCTTCACGAGCCGCACTGGTGCCTGCAATGGCGTGCGCAAAACATGCTCTGCGACATTGCCGATCCACGGGCCGCTAGCGTTGATCAGAACGCGCGCGGTGACGACGTCGCGGCGGCCGCGGCAGTGGAGCACCAGTTCCCAGTCCTGCCGGCGCTCAGCGCGCGTGCAACGGGTGCGGGTGCGGATATCGGCGCCGCGCTCGGCGGCGTCAAGCGCGTTGAGCACCACCAGCCGCGCGTCGTCCACCCAGCAATCGGAATATTCGAAGCCGTAGCGAAAATTGCGCTTGAGCGGCATACCGACCGGATGGTGGGTGAGGTCGATGGTGCGAGTCGCCGGCAGCAGCGCACGGCCGCCAATGCGGTCATAAATGAAAAGCCCGAGGCGCAGCAAAAGCGGCGAGCGCAATTTCGCTGCCGGCGGCAACATGAAACGCATCGGCCGCACCACATGCGGCGCCATGCGCAGCAGCACTTCGCGCTCGTGCAGAGCCTCGCGCACCAGACGGAACGCGCCATGCTCGAGATAACGCAAGCCGCCGTGAATGAGCTTGCTGGACGCCGACGACGTGCCGGAGGCAAGGTCATTCTGCTCGACCAACAACACGCGCAGACCCCGTCCGGCGGCGTCTCGCGCGCTCGCGGTTCCGTTGATGCCGCCGCCAATGATGGCGAGGTCGAAATCAGTCATGTGCGTTGATTCGTCTCTCTAACCGCGAGAATGGTCGGCTTGACCGCGCACCTCAAGAACCGATCGGCCGCAAACCGCGTTAAAGCCACAAGTATCCGGGGCGGTCCGGCAAAATTGCCTCGTCTGCCGCGTTGTCTTAGGCGACCGCGCGGAATAGGTTCGTTGCAGGACGCCGATTCATCCATGCCCTCCCCCCGCCTGCTGGTTATCGAAGGAAACTCGCCGCAGACCATGGCCGCCCATGTGGCGGTCGGCGGCATTCCTGCAAGCCAGGGCTATTCCGACCTGTTGCGAGAGCTGTTGCCGGGCGCCAGCGTCGACATCTGCCATCCCGGCGACCCCACCGCGGTGCTGCCGGAAGGCCAATCGCTCGAAGGCTATGACGGCGTCACCATCACCGGTTCTTCGCTGCATCTTTACAACCGCGCCCCCGAAGTCACCCGCCAAGTCGACCTGGTGCGCGCGACGCTGACGACCGGCACGCCGATGTTCGGCTCGTGCTGGGGCCTCCAAGTCATCACGGTGGCGACTGGCGGCAGTGTACGGAAAAACCCCAAAGGCCGCGAGATCGGCTTTGGCCGCAGCATCCGGCTCACCGAATCCGGCCGCAAGCATCCGATGTATGCCGGCAAGGTCGACGTGTTCAACGCGCCGACCGTGCACCTTGACGAAGTCGAGACTTTAGCGCCCGGCACCACCGTGCTGGCCACCAATGGGGTGTCCGACGTGCAGAGCGCCGAGATACGAACCAATGCCTCGGTCGCCTGGGCAGTGCAGTATCATCCGGAATATCCGCTGCGTGAATTGGCGGCGATCGTGCGGCGGATCGGGACCGGGCTGATCGCGGAGGGATTTTTTTCGAACGAAGCCGATGTCAAGACATTTTCCGAAGACCTCGACGCGCTCGATAAAAACCCGTCCGACAAGCGGCTGGCGTGGCGGCACGGCATCAGCAAGAACGTGCTCGACAAAAAGCTGCGGGTCAGCGAAGTGGCAAATTGGATCGAATTCCAGGTGCTGCCGACGCGGGTTAAACGCGGGCGGGGTTAGCGTGAGCGCATGATCTCGAAAAGTGGAAACCGGTTTTCGGAAAGGACCATGCGCCAGAGTCTATGATGGATTTTGCCAGTCGTACAATCGTTGTGACCGGCGGTACCGGTGCGCTCGGCACTGCGGTAGTCGGCGCGTTGCTGGCCGCCGGCGCGAGCTGCAGGGTGCCTTACGTCCACGATGCGGAAATGCAGCATTTTGCCGATCGCGAGAACAAACAGGTCAAATTGATCGCGGTCAAAGACTTGGCCGACGAAGCCGATGTCGCGAAGCTTTATGACAACGTTTCAGGATTGTGGGCCTCGATCCACATCGCCGGTGGTTTCGCGATAGCGTCGGTGGCCGCGACCGACAAAGCCGCATTGCAATCCCAGATCGATACCAATTTCGTGTCGTGCTTCTTGTGTTGTCGTGCCGCCATCAAGGCAATGGGAAATAACAGCGGCCGCATCGTCAATGTCGCGGCGCGTCCGGCGCTGGAATGGCGCAGCGGCGCCGGTATGGCGGCCTATACGGCGAGCAAGGCCGCCGTCGCCGCGATGACGGTCGCGCTGGCCGAGGAGGTCGCAAAAGACGGCATTCTGGTCAACGCGGTGGCGCCCTCGATCATGGATACGCCCGCCAACCGCAAGGCGATGCCAAAGGCGGATTTCGCCAAGTGGCCGAAGGTCGAGGAGGTGGCGGCGAGCATCGTGTTTCTCGCCTCACCGGCCAATCGTGTTACCCGCGGCGCTATCGTTCCGGTCTACGGAAAATCCTAACTCGCCACCGTCACCAGTTCCAGCGATGGGCGTGCCAGGCGCTGCACCGCGCTTGACGCCACCACGGTGTGACCATCGGCATAAGTCTCGTGGTTTTTTTCGATATCGTCGAGCTCGTAAATATAATTCACCATCAGCCCGTGACTCTGCTCCATCGCGCGCTCTGAACCATCGGCCAGCCAGTTGATCTGCTCGAGGCGGGCGCCATTGCCAAGATGGAAGCGTGCCACCGCGTCCACCGGCGCGCCGCGGCTATTGCGCGCATTGATGAAGTACCATGCTGCCGCGTGCAATAGGGGCTTTTCCAAGGGTCCGCGGGTATCCGGCCGCTGCCACCAGCCTTTAGTGTCAAGATTGGCGAGCGCGGCGCGATCTTCGGCACTGAGCACTTTCGAGGTTTCGTTAGCGCGTTCATTCGCCAGCCAAGCGGCAAAATTCGGCACCGGCGACAGCGTCACGAAGGTCGACAATTTAGGATTCTCGCGGCAGATTTCTTCCACTACCTGTTTGATGAGGAAGTGGCCGAATGACACACCGGCCAGCCCGCGCTGGCAGTTCGAAATTGAATAAAACACCGCGGTGGTCGCCTTGTCGGGCGGCAACTGCTCGCGCTGCACGGTGAGGATCGGCGCGATCGCGTCGGAAATCTCACGAGTCAGCGCCACCTCGACGAAAATCAGCGGGTCGTCGATCAGCGCCGGATGAAAGAAGGCGTAACAGCGCCGGTCGGCCGGTTCGATGCGTCGCCGCAGGTCGTCCCAGCCCCGGATCTTATGCACGGCTTCGTAGCGGATGATCTTTTCCAACACGCTCGCCGCGGTCGACCAGTCGATGCGGCGGATCACCAGAAAGCCGCGGTTGAACCAAGAGGAAAACAAATGGACGAAATCGGCATCGACCGATTTGAGATCATCGCGGCGGCCGATCGCGTCGAGCAACTGCTCGCGCATGTGAACCAGAGCCTCGGTGCCGTTAGGCGCGAGGTTGAGGCGGCGCAGTAACTCCTGGCGACGCGGCTCCGCCGCCGCCTGCACCGCCGCCGCCGTGGCGTCGGAGGACGCGGCTTGCCAGGCCGCGACCGCGGCTTTCAGCTTCTCTTGATCGGGCCCAAACCGGGTCGCCAGTGCCTCGAAAAATGCAATGCGGGGCCCGGTTTTTAGCTCAGCGTAGTTGCCGAGAACGTCGCGGGCCAGCGCGACCCCCGAGGCCTCGCCCCGCGTCGACAGCAGTTCTTCGCACAAATCAGCCAACGTTTCGGAGCGGGCGCCGGCCTCGGCACGCCGGTCCCGCGCGCGGGCCACCAAAGCGCGGCCGCGCTCGGAAATCGTCTGCAGCAGTTCCCCGAAAAACGAGGTGTTCATCGTTGCCCCAACATCTGAGAGCCGCCGTCCGCTATTTGCCGGGACCCATCAAGTGATCCGGCAACCATGTGGCAATCTCAGGGAAGAAGCACAAGATCACGATCGCCAACATCATACATATGACGTAGGGCAGTGTCCCCCACATGACGGTGGTAACCGGAACATCCGGCGCGATCGCATTGACGATATAGATGTTCAGTCCGACCGGCGGATGAATCAGGCCGATCTCCATATTGATTGTTAGAATCACGCCAAACCACACCGGGTCGAATCCCGCCGCGGTAATAATCGGCAACAGAATCGGCGAGGTCATCAGAATGATGGCAGCCGGCGGGATGAAGAAGCCCGACACCAGCAAGAAAAGGTTGATCATGCCCATCAACACCCAGCGATTGAAGTGCGCGTCGGCAATCGCCTGCGCCAGAATCTGGGTCAGATAGAGCGACGTCAGCATATAGCCGAACAGCACGGCGGTGGCGATGATCGTCAGGATCATCACCGATTCCCGCATCGTGTCGCGCAGGATGTGCCAAACCTTGTCCACCGACCAAAGCCGGTAGATCACAATCGCCAGGAAGAGACAGAGCGCGGCGCCGACCCCGGCAGCCTCCGATGGCGTCGCCACGCCGCCATAAAGCGAATACATCACGCCGAAAATGATCAGGAGGAATGGTGCGATCTTCGGGATCGCCTGGAATTTTTCCTTCCAGGAGTAACGAAAATCGATTGCGTGCGAGCGGAACCCGCGCTTCCAAATGATGAAGACGGTCCACACTATGAATAGCCCGGTCAACATCAGGCCCGGCATTACGCCTGCGAGGAACAGGCGGCCGAGCGAGGTCTCGGTGGCGATGCCGTATAGAATGAAGGTGATCGAGGGCGGAATAAGGATGCCGAGCGTACCGCCGGCGCAGATCGAGCCGGTGGCGACATCGTCCGGATAGCCGCGCCGCCGCATCTCCGGAATTCCCATCTTGCCGATGGCGGCGCAGCAGGCGGGCGACGATCCGGTCAGCGCGGCGAAGATCGCGCAGGCGCCGAGATTGGAAATCACCAACCCGCCGGGCACCCGGTAAAGCCAGCGATCCAGCGCTTCATAAAGGTCCTTGCCGGCAGGCGAAGAGCCGATCGTCGCGCCCATCATCACAAACATCGGAATGGCAACGAGGGTAAATTCGTCGAGGCCGGACCAGAACGTCTCGGCGACGACGTGAATGCTGTCGAAGCCGTGAAACAGCAGAAGAAAGAGGATCGCAACGGCGCCCAGGCCGAAAGCCACCGGAATTCCCGACATCAGCATCAGCAAAGTTGCGACCAGGACCAGACTGCCTTGGGCGCCCGCGTTCATGGAGCATCTCCCAGCGCCTGTTTTGCCTGCGCCCGCGCGAATTCCGCTGCATCTTCTTTCGGCTTGAGGCCGAACGGCTGCGCCCCGCCGGTGAGCAGGCAGATCAACTCGGCGACATATTGCAGCACCAGCAGCCCAAGGCCGATCGGCATCGAGAGATAGGGAATCCACAGGCGCGCCCGCCACACGGTATTCGACTGCCAGCCTTCGGTCCAAGCCTCGTACCAATATTGCGTGCACAGAACCCACAGCACCACGCAAAAGCTCAACGACAGCAGGATCGTGAACAACGCGAGCCAGTAGCGGGCGCGCGGCGGAAGATAGAGCGGCAGGATCTCCACGTTGACGTGGCCGCGAGTCATAAGCACGTAGGCGCTGCCGATGAATGTTGCGGTGACGATTGAATACGTGACCACGTCGATCTGCCAGATGGTCGGAGTATCGAAAAAATAACGCACTATGATCATGTCGCAGATCACCAGCACGCCCACTCCGAGCAGCAAGGCGGCAATGACGCCGGCGCCGCGCGACAGAAAACTGACCACCCGAATGTATGTGTCCATGGACCGGCTTGCGTTTCTATCGTTCGATGCGAGCAGGATTTGTGCAGGGTCGCGGCACAAGACAACACCGGCCGGCGAGCTCGCTCGCCAGCCGGTGCTGAGACAATCGGTCTTATTTGACCGCAAGCGCCTCGTCGATCAGCTTCTGGCCGTTCGGCACGGCTTTGGCGAAGGTCGCGTAGGAGCTCTTTTTCGCAACATCAAGCCACGCCTGATAATCGGCGTCGCTTAAGGTGACCACTTTAACCTTGTGGTCTTCGAATGCCTTGATGGCATCCTTGTTCACCGCTTCGGCTTTTCCCTCGTAATAAGCCTGCGCTTTCTTGCCGGCTTGCAGCACCACATCCTGCTGTTGCTTGTTGAGCTTGTCGAAGCTCTTTTTCGACATCAGCACCGGCTCGTACATGAACCACAACGCGTTGTCGCCTGGCGCCGTGAGGCAATCCGTGACCTCGTAGAGTCGCATGGACTGAAAGGTGCCGAGACTGGTGTCGGTCCCGTTGACGACGCCGCTCTGGAACGCGTTGTAGATTTCATTGGACGGCGGGCTGACGATGCTCGCACCGGCATTTTCCCACATCGCGGCGAAGGTCGGACCCGCAGCGCGGAATTTCAGCCCCTTGAGATCGTTTGGATGCACCAGGCATCCCTTATTGGACGCCATTCCGCCAGCGAACCAGGCGTCGGACAAAACGATAACACCCCGCTTCTCAATTTCGGCGCGGATATCCTTCATGAATTGCGATTCGTTGATGCGTTTGGCGCGTTCCTGATTGCGGATCAGGCCGGGCATCAGCGTCGCGCTGAAAACCGGTACTTTGCCGCTGGCATAGTCGAGCGGGAACAATGTGATGTCGAGTTGCCCGTTGACCATGGCGTTCCACTGGTCGTTCGGCTTGAACAGCGAGGCGCCGGGATAGACCTGAATGTCGAGCCCGACATTGGCCGCTTTCGCTTCCTTGGCGATCATCTGCACCATGTCGTCGCGCACGTCGCCCTTGCCGCCCGGAAACTGGTGGGAAGCCTTCATGACGACCTGAGCCTGCGCCGTGGCGGCGAGCGCAATCGCCGCGGCACCGGCCAAAAATATCGAAATCATCCTCATTGCGTGTTTCCTCCGTGATGTTATTTGGCAACGTATGTCGTTGCGTCTGATTGTTTACAGCTACAGTAGCCAAAACTCGGCGCGTCGCGCCCGGATTCATACTAGCCGTCGGTGCGGCACGTTGCCATAGCAGGGACGCCAATTTCCTTCCGCGGACCTCGCCACGATGGAATGCCGGTCTGGAAAGGCCGGCCTTACCTCTCTATAACCCCGCAACGATCGCGAATTCCATATCGGGGAGTTTCATATGCCGAAGCCGTTGGCGGGCTTGCGCGTGCTCGAACTCGCGCGCATTCTGGCCGGGCCCTGGGCTGGGCAACTGCTTGCCGATCTTGGCGCCGACGTCATCAAGGTGGAACGCAAGGGCGCCGGCGACGACACCCGCGGCTGGGGTCCGCCTTTCGTCGAAGGCGTCGACGGCAAGTCGATTGGCTCCGCCTATTTCCACTCCGCCAATCGCGGCAAGCGCTCGATCGAGGTGGATTTTGAGAGCGACGACGGCAAGCAAATCGTGCGCAAGCTGGCGGCGCGCTCGGATATCCTGATCGAGAATTTCAAGGTCGGCGGCCTCAAGAAATTCGGGCTCGATTACGAAAGCCTGGCGCCGGAAAACCCGCGGCTGATCTACTGTTCGGTTACCGGCTTCGGCCAGGACGGGCCTTATGCGCCGCGCGCCGGCTACGACCTGATTGCGCAGGCGATCGGCGGCATGATGAGCCTGACGGGAATGCGCGACGGGCCGCCCACCCGCGTCGGCGTCGCGGTTTCGGATATTTTCACCGGCGTCTACTCGGTGGTCGGCGTTCTGGCGGCGCTCAACGAGCGCCAGCGCACCGGCAAGGGCGCCTACGTCGATACCGCGCTGGTAGATTCCACCGTCGGCGTACTAGCCAACATGGTGCTCAACTATCTGGTGTCCGACAAGATTCCGGAGCGGATCGGCAATGCCCACGCCAATATTGTGCCGTATCAGGAATTTCCGGTCGCCGACGGCCATGTCATCGTCGCCACCGGCAACGACCGGCAATATGCCGATTTCTGCCGGGTGATCGGCGGGACCGAGCTGGCGGCCGACCCGAAATACAAGGACAATATCGGCCGTCTCAAGCATCGCGACGAACTGGCCGCCAAGCTCACCGAGCTGACAATAAAAATGAAGAGGCAGGAACTTCTCGACAAGCTCGAAGCGGTGAAAGTGCCGGCCGGGCCGATCAATAATCTCAAGGAAGTTTTCGCCGACCCTCAGGTCGTTCACCGCGGCATGAAGCTCAATCTGCCGAGCAAGGCGGCCAAGGCCGGCAGCATTCCCGGCGTGCGCTCGCCGATCGTGATCGACGGTTGGAAGGCCGCGTCGGAGCGCCCCTCGCCACTGCTTGGCGAACATACCGACGAAATTTTGCGCGAGATTGGGGAAGTCTAACCAACGGCCACTGGCGCCAGCGCCTCGATATCCGTGACGACGTCGATCACCACAGGACGGTTTGCGGCGAGCGCCTGCTTGAGCGCCGCCGCGATATCGGCGGGCTTTTCGACCCGGATGCCGAGCGCGCCCATTTCCCCGGCGATCCTGGAGAAATTCGTCGGGTTGTAGGTCCACAACTCGCGCGCCTGCGCGGTCTGCTCCCCGCCATAGGCGCGGTCGAAGCCGCGCTTCGATTGATTGCCGCCGCTGTTGTTGTTGACGATGGTGATGGAATTGAGCTTCCAGCGCACTGCCGTCTCGATTTCGGCGATGTGATACCAGAAACCGGCGTCGCCAGTGAAAGCCACCACTGGACGGTTCGGGCTGGCAGCCTTGGCGCCGATGCCGGCGGGAAACGCCCAGCCAAGATGGCCGGCGCTGCGGATGTAGCTCTGCGCCTGCGTACGCGTATCGTACATGCCGCCCATCCACATGCCGGCATGGCCGGTGTCGACCACCACGATGGCGTCGTCGGGCACATGCTGCGTCAACTCGTGGCAGATGCGCGCGGGATGGATCGGCGCCGTATCGGACTCAAGTTGCGTCTTGTGTTTGGCGTACCAGTCGGCGCGAAGCGCCTTGATTTGCTCGATCCATTTAACTCGCTTGGTCGCCGACGATTTATCGATCTGGCCGAGCATCTTCACCAGTACCGATTTGGCATCGCTGAGCACGCTGGCCTTGAGCGGATAATTACGGCCCAGCGCTTCCGGATTAATGTCGATCTGGATTGCATTGACGCCGATTTTCGGCACTGTCCAGAAATGCGTCGTCATGCCGCCGGTTTCGCTGCCGATGAAGCAGACCAGATCAGCCCCGGCGACGGAACGGTTGGCGCATTCGCGCGAATAGGAACCGACTACGCCGACCGAAAGCGCATGCGTGCCGGGGATACAATCCTTGCCGTTGAGCGAAGTCGCGACCGGGATTTGCAGCGCGTCGGCCAGCGCGACCAGCTCGCGGCCTGCGCCTGACGCACGCACCCCGCCGCCGGCGACGATCACCGGCCTTTCCGCCTTTTGCAGCAGATCGAGCGCCGCCTTGACATGCGCGGCTTCAGGTTCCGGACGGAACGGCGGCACCCGCGCGAATTGTTCTTCGACGTCAGCCTCCATCTCGGCTTCGTCGAGATCGACCTGACCCTCGTTGCCGCGGAATTGCAGATGCACCGGGCCAGGCGTGCCCGACACCGCGGTGCGAAACGCCTGGCGGATCATGTCGGGAAAGCGCGACACGTCATCCACCGTGACGTTCATCTTGGTGACCGCCTCGAACGCCGGCACGTCGTCGATCTCCTGGTAGACCTTACGGAATTTCGTCTTTGGATCGCGTCCGCCGGTCATCGCGATCACCGGTGCGTGGGCCAGCCAGGCGTCGCGCAATCCGGCGGCGAGATTGAGCGCGCCGATTACCTGCGCCATGCAAACGCCAGGCCTGCCCGAGGCGCGGGCGTAGCCATCGGCCATGTAGGCGGCGGATTTTTCGCCGTGGGTGTGGATGCGCGCGATTTTGGTGCGGCGCTCCATCTCGGCGAAAGTTCGCCGCAGCACCGCCGGCACCATGAAGACGTGGGTGATGCCGTACCCCGCCAGCATGTCGGCCAGCACCTCGGCGCCGGCGCGCTTGGCGTTGTGGCCCAACGTCGCCATTTCAGGTGGATATCAACTTGGACGTCACTAGGAGACGCCGCCGGGCTTGAAATTCAAGGCGACGCCGTTGATGCAATAGCGCAGGTGGGTCGGAGGCGGCCCGTCCTCGAACACGTGGCCAAGATGGCTGCCGCAGCGGCTGCAATGCACTTCATCGCGCATCATGCCGTGGCTGGTGTCTTCCGACTTCTCGACCGCGCCCGGCTCCGGATCGTTGAAGCTCGGCCAGCCTGTGCCGCTTTCGAATTTCCGGTGGGAGACGAACAGCGGCTGGCCGCAGCCGGCGCAGGAAAACGTGCCGGGACGCTTCTCGAAATTCAGCGCGCAGCTTCCCGGCATTTCGGTACCGTGCTCGCGCATGATCTCGTATTGCTCGGGTGTCAGCAGCTTGCGCCATTCCGCTTCGGTGTGGGTAACCGGATATTGCTCGGCAGCCATATCAATGAGCCGCAGCGCCGCCGCGGTTCCAACCGCGCGCACCCTCGCCGTAAATCTCGAAGCCGTTATCGGTCACCGCCACAGTGTCTTCGAGCTTGATGAAGCCGCGCGTTGGATGCAGCAGCGTGGTTTCGACCGAGACCACCATGCCGGCTTCCAGCGCCTTATCGCGATGCTCGGCGGGATAAGGCACCGGTCCGCGATCGGTCAGCCGCGGCGCCTCGTGGCTGACGAGCCCCATGCCGTGCGCCAGAAACTCTATGTGATTATGGTGTTTAGAGCGTTCTTTTAGTGGCGCGGCAGCAGCGTAAATATCGCGTCCCATCGCCCCGGCGCGCACGGCCTTGAAAGCGGCGCGCTGGATGGTTTCGATCTCGCCAAGCAGGTCGTGGAGTTCGGCATCGGGCTCGCCGTGGATCGCCATGCGGCAGATGTCGCCTATATAGCCGTGATAATTGCCCCCGGAATCCAGCGAGAGGATGTCGCCCTCGCCCCAAGTCTGATCGGTTGGCGCGCGGTTGAGGCTCGCGCCCGCCGTGATCAGGCAATATTCAAACGTTAGTCCGCGATTGGTTTCCTCGCGGCGCAGAGCTTCTGAAAGCTCGCGCTTGGTGGTGCCGGGGCCGTGGTTGGCGATCACGGCCTGCATCGATTCGATCACCATCTCGGAAGCGTGCTGGAGCTTCTTCAATTCCTCCGGCGACTTCTTGGCACGCTGGCGGTCAAGCACCAAAGTCGCCTCGACCAGCTCGGCCTCGGGAAACGCGCTGCGCAGTACCATCGCGGCGTCGAACGGCAGAAACCCGAATTCGGCCCCGATGCGGCGCGGCTTGAGGCCGGCGCGCTTCATGGCGTCGACCGCCTTCTGCATGGCGTCGACCGATCCGTTCGACGCGGTCTGCGTCTCCGGCGTCCACATCGGTTTGGCCTCGCGCTGCCATTTTTCCAGGCGATGGCCGATATACGCGGCCTTGTCTGACGTGCCCTTCGGATAAATCATGATCGGCAAATAGCGCGTGACGCCGGTTGCATCCATGTAGTCGAAAAAGTCGGCGCGATGGCCGCCGAGCAGGTACTGCACATTGTGCTTTGAGGTTGCGAGCAGAACGTCGATGTTCTCCTCGTCCATCAGCCGGTCGAGCCGGGCGCTATCGAACGGAATGGAAGCCGCCAGATCGGATTTCGTCGCAGGCGTCAGCATAAGCAATGCCCTGAATGTCTTTGGGCAAGCTAATCCCGGGAGCCCGTCTCCGCAACCCGAGGCACGCGGTGTTGTTGCGGTTCGGCATATGTGGGGGCATGCTGACGCCGACAAACAAAAGGCCCTCGGGAGGAACGTTATGAAGCGGGCTCGGCACATTTTCGCCTGTTGCGCGGCATTGATGTTTGCCACCCCGGTGATAGCGGCAGGCCCCGATGGCTACCCGAACAGGCCGGTGAAAATCATCGTGCCATTCGCACCGGCCGGCCCGACCGATGTGATGGCGCGCCTGATCGCGCAAAAGCTGTCTGAGGCTCTCGGCCAGCAATTCTTCGTCGAGAACCATGCCGGCGCCGGCGGCAATATCGGAATGTCGCTGGTCGCCAAGGCGCCACCGGACGGCTACACGATTTTGGTGGCGTCATCGAGTTACGTCGTCAATCCCAGCCTCTACGGCAAAAATCCGTACGACCCCTACAAAGACTTCGCGCCAGTCACGCTGGCGGCCGCCTCGCCGAATATTCTGGTGGTACATCCGGAAGTGCCGGTAAAGACTGTCAAGGAACTGATCGACCTAGTAAAAGCCAATCCGGGCAAGTACAGCATCGCCAATCCAGGCGTCGGCACCACACCGCAGCTTGCCGCCGAGCTATTCAAGCTCGAGCTCAAACTCGACGCCGCCAGCGTGCCGTTTGGCGGCGCCGGGCCGGCAATCCAGTCGGCGGTTGCCGGCCACACCCAGATCGCGATGACGGCGCTGCCGCCGACCGCTCCGCAAGTCACTGGCGGCAAGTTGCGTGCTCTCGCTGTTACCTCGGCGAAACGCTCCGGTGCCCTGCCCGACGTGCCAACCATGGCAGAGGCCGGCGTCACCGGCCAGGAATCCGAAACCATGCAGGGCATTTTCCTGCCCGGCGGCGCATCGAACGAACTGGTGGATTTCCTCAACACCGAGATCGCCAAGGTGATGGCGATGCCTGACGTGAAGGAAAAATGCGCGCAACTCGGCTTTGATGTGATCGCCGACAAGCCCGCGCAATTCGCGGCCTATATCAAGGCTGAAGTGGAGAAGTGGAGCAAGGTCATCAAGGACGCCAAAATCCCGCAGATCCAGTAAATGCGCATCGTCGATATCCGCGAAACCGCTGTCGCGCTGAAATCCGATCTCAAAAATTCGAGCATCGATTTCTCCGAGATGACAACATCGGTGGTGGCCGTCATCACCGACGTAGTGCGCAACGGCAAACCGGTCACCGGCTTTGCGTTCAACTCAAACCGTTACGCCTGCGCTTTATCCCGCGAATTCTGCAGGCGGAGCCGAAGTCACTGCTCAAGGCCCTGAACCTTTGCTCGTCAACCGGCGTTAACAAGGGAACCTGAAAAGGAGACCCTCGGTCATGAAATCCACCGCCGCCCCCCGCCCGGCCACCAACCCCCCTCGCCGCAAGGACGGCCCGCATCTTGCCGACTGGTCCGCTGACCGGCGGCGCAACAGCCGTTGAAATGGATCGGCGCTTTTGTCGCTGCCATTGTTATCGTCGGCGGCCTGGTCGGCCTGCTTGGCCAGTTCGACCGCGCCAACCACAATACGCCGAGCGGCCAGGGCCCAGCAGCTTCGACCACCGGACAAAGGCCGGCGCAGTAGCCTTCGCCTCGATCGTGAAAAAGCAGAAGGCGAAAAAAGCGAAGAAAGCCGACACCGTTGGCAAGCGCGTTATATTCGACGGCGCCACCTGGCGGGCTGTCGAATTGCTGGCGCGCGACCAGATGAAGGATCTCCCCGAGATCACCGAGGAAGCGTTCCGCGACCTGCTGAAGAAACACGGGCGCAGCGCCGACCTGCGTGAAGCCCTCAAGCTGAGCGCGCGGCGCAGCGCAGCCAACCGGTAACCCACATAAACTGCTGATTTTCCGCCTTAACCACGCCGCTGTCGCTGGAATGCCACAGCGCGGCGAATTTCGGGCGCCGGGTTATCCACAGCCGCGCGACTCAGTTATCTGTCGCCGATCGAGGGGAAGCTGAGGACATCCATGCGCCGCGCCAATGCAATCGCTTACCAGCCCAATCATGTCGAATTGCCTGCGCGTGATGCCGACAAAAGCCGCCCGACCAGTCGTCCAAGCCTGCTGACCCCGGCGCGGCGCGCCGGGATCGATGCGCTGGAGCGTGAATTCAGCGAGCTGCTAGCCGCCTACCAAAGCCGGCGGACGGCGCCGACCGCCGCGGCATAGCGGGGCGGTGCTCCGGGCGCCGCGGCTCTTGCGGCATGTCGGAAAGCCGCGCGCCGGCCGCGAAATGCGCTGCATCGCCGGTCAGCCGGCATTCCACGCAGATGACGACGGCGGCCCCGCCGGCGATCTCAAGCCGCTCTACCTCGCAGCGGCAGCCCACACAGACAAGCGCGCGCATGTTCGGCTATCCTGTTGACGGCGACGCCGAAGCTTAGCCGCGATTCGTGTGGCCGCATCAAGTCCGCGGCCCGCCGTTAACAGGTTCCCGAACAGGTTCCCAATGGACGCCGACGTTCTGCGCCGCCTGCATTATGCCGCCGCGATCGCCTGCGGGGTGTTCGCGGCGCTTGCCGTCCATATTCTGCTGACGGTGGCCGGCCTCGGGCTGGATATTGTGCTGCGCGGCCTGCTGCCGGGCGGGCGGGCGCAATTCATCGCGGCGCTGGCCTGGTGGGCGATCGCCGGCGCCGGTTTTGTCGGCGGCTGGGCGGCCGGCGCCTACCTGATCGCGGCGGCGCGCGAGCGGGAATTTGTCTACAACCTGGCGCGGCGGTTTTTGATCGCGCTGGTGGTGATCGTCTGCACCGCGGCCGGGCTTATGAGCAAGCTAGGCAATGTCGGCGGCACCGTCGACGTGATTTCAAGCCTCACGGCGCTCGGGCTCGGCCTGATCTGCGCGTTTTGCGGCGCGCGGCTCGCTTATCTCAACGCCGAGCAGGGTTGAGCGCGTTGTCCCGGGCGCGGCGCAACACCGCTCATTCCCGCACTCGGGTCCAGCCTTCGGCAGGCCCGAACACAGGTTCAAGCGAGAATCCAGATTAAAGCCAATCGCTGTTGCAAAGGCTGGGTCCCCGCTTCCGCGGGAACGAGCGGATGATGGCTTCCCGCCAACTTGCGGCAGACTCGACGGGCTGAATTAAAGGCGGCGCAATACGCGGAGTCTGTCATCGGGCGGCGCCATTGGCGCCGGCCGTTGGCTATTGCGCTCGACAAGGCTGAGTTCGTGGGGCGCCGATTTCCGAAAATGGGAACTGTAAGGCGGATCACATGGGCTGACAGCCGCGGTCGGCGGTGATGGCGTCCGGGGCCGGCAGACTCCGGCGTGCACCGAGCCTCAATCGAGCGGCACGTTGAGTTTCGTGCCTTTGGTGATGATGCCGCCGCGGTCGCCAATCTCAATGGAGCCATAGCGCTGCGTGAAGCATTCCGGCAGCGGCCGGTCGCCGGGGAGGCTCAACCAGAGCCGCAGCAAATGCCGCTTCTGCTTGGCGTCCGGCCAATCGCGAAAGCCGGTGCGGTCATGCAGCATCGCGTGATTGTAGACGAACTGCATGTCGCCCGGCGCAAGCTGCATGCCAAAATGCAGGCGCGGGTCGTTCGCCAGATCGTCGAACAGATCGAGCGCCTCGACGTGGGCCGGCGTCAGCCGCGGCGCGTCGGCAAAGCGTTGCGCGCTGTCGATGTATTGGCGCTGATAGAAACCCGTCAGGAAGCCGGCGTGCCAGTTCAAGGGCGGAATCTGCAGGTACGGCTTCTCGCCCTCGGGCACCTCGCCGCGCCGGTCGGTGGCGATCGGCTCAAACATCAAGGCGGCAAGGTCCGGGCGCTGGCGCGACATCTCGTTGTAGATCGTCGCCGTGCTCACCAGCAACGATTTGCCGCCCTCCATCGCCTCGCGGATGCAGAGCAAGCCGACGGCGTCGGCGGAATCCGTATGGAATGTCTGCCGTTCGGCGGTCTGGTAGATGCGCGTGTTGGGATCCGTGGCGTCCGCGCCAATGTCGCGCACGTGTCCCAGAATATGGCCCATGGCGTTTTGCGAGCGTGCCGAACCGAGATGCGCGCCGACGCCGCAAAAAATCGTGGCGGCACGTTCCTGGCTATAGTTCGCGACCGGAAGACCGCGGATCACCTCAAAGCCGATGCCGTGGATCAGTGTTTCCTTGAGCTTGGCGAGGCGGGCGCCGAACCGCGGCAGCGGGAATTTCTGCCTGGTGATCCCGCCGATTTCCCTTGTGGTGGCGAGAAATGAATCGGCGGCCTGCTCAAGCTCGGCAATCTCGCCGGCGCTGAGTTGGACGATCCAGCGATCGGGATTCGCCGCCATCTCGTCGCCGCGCCACGCCGATGGAATGTCGATCCGCCCGGGCGGAATGCCTATTGTGGTCGACATCGAAACATCCTCATGCACTGCCGGATATATTGCCAATCGTGAGCGCAACGACAAGTTTGATCGCGGGCATGCGGCACGCCGAGTCTAACGCCCAAGCGACCTTTATGGGCGTCCAGGGCGGAACTGAACCGCCGGCACACAATATCCCCGCAGATTGTGACGATCCGGCTTGACCGGGAACCCAGAATCCGCAAACCTCGATACCTTAAGTTTTTCCGTTGGAGGGCTACTTGATGTCGTTCAAACCAGCCGTTCGCTCCGCACTCGCCGCCGGGCTGTTTGGCCTCGCCTTGATGGCAACCGCGCCCGCCAACGCGGGAGAAGTCGGGTGGCTAACCTGCCGAAGCGCGCAAGCGACAAGTTATTTTCTCTGGTCGTCGCAGGCATATAGCTGCGTCTTCCAGTCCAGCGTCGGTGGCGGAACGCAAGGCTACTCGGCCACCATCAACCGCGCCGGCGCAGAAATCGGCTGGGGCAACAATGCGACCCTGGTCTGGGCCGTGTTCGCACTGAGCGGGAAAGTGGGTCAAGGCACGCTGGCCGGCAGCTACGGCGGGGCATCGGCCGGAGCCGCGGTCGGCATCGGCGCGCGCGCCAACGCACTGGTTGGTGGCTTGCCGAATTCCATTACGCTGCAGCCGGTGAGCGTTGAGGGCGAGGGCGGGCTCAATGTCAGGGCAACGGTGACCAGCCTTTGGCTGCAATCAGCCGTCCCCCAGCGGCACGCTCGCCGCCGTCATAGATAATCCGCCAACCTCATCGTAACGAACCGCCCGGCGCCCGCCGGGCGGTTTGTTTTTTGCCTGGATGGGCCGTCAAGCTCAGTGCAGCAAGACATCGCTCTGATGCGCCGTCAAATCGGCCTTGTGCACGTCGTCGAGCGTCAGCGTGTTGCCGTTGTGGAACTCGATCACGACGTTGTTGCCGACGTCCTTCATCAAAGCGCTGACGTCGGCGAAGGTGTGCACCGTCGTCACGCCGGTGAGATCGAGGTGGTCGGACGCCACTTCGAAGTTGGTGATCTCATCGGCGCCGCCGCCGCGACTGCTGCCGGACTTTGAGATCGAATAGACGAACGTGTCGTTGCCGGTGCCGCCGGTGAGCGTGTCATTGCCGAGCCAGCCGTTGAGGTAGTCACCCTTGCCGTTGCCGGCGATCAGGTCGTTGAAGTCGGAGCCGCGCACCGAGTCGACGCCCGACACGAACGTGTCGGTGCCGATCTTGGCGACGTCGCCCAAATCGATGCCGGTCGCGCCGCCGCTGCCTCCGGCATCCACGTGAACAGTAACGCCGGCTGCCGCATGCTGATAGCTGACGCGGGTAAAGCCGTTGCCCGTGATGGTGTCGTTGCCGCCCTCGCCTTCGAACTGGTTGAAGCTTGAACCGCTGCCGGCATTCACGCTCGGCGTGTCCGCCGTGTCGCTGGTGAAGTTGGAGGCGTCATAGATGTCGTTGGCGTTGGTACCAGTGATTTCCTCGATGCTGTGCAGATGATCGGACCCAACTGCGGTCGTCGCGGTGGCGTCGCGGCCGGTCGCGGTGCCGGCGGCCAGATTGACGGTGATGCCGTCAACCCCGCTCAGCGTATTGTTGACACTGTAGCCGGCCGTGTCGATGCCGCCGCCGCCGAAAATCTGGTCGTTGCCGGCAATGCCGTAGAAGGCCTCACTCGCGCTCCCGCCGATCAGGATGTCGTCTAAATCCGAGCCTTCAACCTGCGTGACGCCGCCGTGGAAGGTGTCGGTGCCGAACTTGGTGTCACCGTTGAGGCCATGCGATTGCTGCGCCGCGACGTCTGTTCCTACGCCGCCGTTGAAGTCATGCGAGACCGTATCGAGATTGACGATGACGCCGCTGGTCGCCTTCACGATGGTGTTGTCGTCATAGCGTATCCGGGTGGCGCCATTGCCGGTGACGCTGTCGTTGCCGCCCTCGCCCTGGAAGGTGTTGAAGGTGCCGTCCTCGTCGCCGACGCTCAGGCTACCGGCGTTCGTGCTGGTGCCGCTGAATCCGGCCGCGGTGAAGATATCGTCATGCTGACTGGCGCGGATGTTCTCGACCGACAGCAAGGTTTCGGAACCGCTGCCGTGAACAGAGGTCCCGTTCGCGAGATTAACCGTCATTGCGCTGGCGGCGAGCCGGTTCGAGAATAGATCCGATCCGTCGCCGCCATCGAGAATATTCTTGCTGCCTCCGCTGTCGCTCAGGGTATCGCTGCCGGCGCCGCCGCGAATGGTGTCGTTGCCAGTTCCGCCTTGCAATACGTCGTTGAAGGCCGAGCCGATGATCGAGCTGAAGCCGGACACCATGTCGCCGGCGGCGTCGCCGCCGCTCGCCGTGGCCTGCCCGGCGAGGTTGAGGGTGACGCTGACCGCGGCGCTCGACCCGGCATAGCTCACGATATCGCCGGCGCCGCCGGTCAGCGTGTCGCCGTCGGCGCCGCCTTCGATGACGTTGACGGAGCTGTCCTGCGAGCCGTCCAGCGTGTCGGCCTTTGAACTGCCGATCACATTAACGAAGCCGGTCGCGGAGACGAGCGAGCCCGGATCACCGCCGGAGTAGGTCCCAAACATGCCCTTATGGAACGTAAACGACACACCGGCCGAGCTTGCGGCGAACGTCAGCGTGTCGATTCCACCGCCGCCGATCAGCCAGTCGTTGCCCCCGCCGCCTGCGATAATGTCATTACCGAGACCACCATCGATCTTGTTGTCTTGGGCGTCGCCCGTCAGTATGTCCGCCAAACTGGAGCCGGTGACATTCTCGATGCCCCACAGCGTGTCGCCCTCGGCGTCGCCGCCGTGCTGGGCCGTCGCATTGTTGTTGCGTCCCATCGCCGGGTCGTTGCCGACATAGGTGCCCTGTTGCGTCAGATTGACCGTTACCCCCGCCGCCGACGCAAAATAATTGGCGAGATCAACGCCGGCGCCGCCATCGAGGATGTCGTTGCCAACGCCGCCAGCGAGGGTGTCGTCGTTTGACGAACCCTCCAGCGTGTCATTGCCGCCCAACCCCTTGAGATTGTCGTTGCCGGCGCCGCCGACCAAAACGTTGCTGACCCCGTTGCCGGTCAAGGTGTCGTTGAAACCGGTGCCGGTAATATTTTCAACGCCGGTAATGATGTCGCCGGCCGCCGCGCCGCCCACGGTGGCCGCTGTCGTATCCGTGGCGCCGAGCGCAACGGTGACGGCAGCACCCATGGTATCGTAATGAACGGTATCGATGCCGGCGCCGCCGCTCAGGGTATCGCCTCCCGAGGCAGACACAACACCGCAGAACCCCGTCAGCGAGTCGTCACCGTCGCCGCCAAATAACTTATCCTTCGCCACGCCGCCCACGAGTTGATCGTTACCGCCGCCGCCGCTCAGCGTGGTAGCCGTCGCGATGCTTCCATACAAAAGGTCGTTGAAAGCCGAGCCGGTCACCGCCTCAAAACCAAACAGCCGGTCGCCAGTCTCGTCGCCATTGCCGCCCTGCGCGGACCCGGAACCTAGGTTCGGGCTGCCGTCCGGATTATCGTTGCCCTGCAAAGACAGGTTGACCGTAACGCCGGCGGCGGAATGGGCATAACTCACGGTGTCGAAGCCCGTCCCGCCATTGAGAATGTCGTTGCCGGCGCCGCCTTCGATGGTGTCATTGCCGGCGCCGCCGTCGAGCGTGTCATTGCCGGCGCCGCCCTCGATGATGTTGGCGAGCGCGTTGCCGGTGAGGTGATCGTCGCCGCTGCTGCCGATCAAATTGGTAAAGCCGGAAATAATGTCGCTGCCGGCGCCGCCGGTCGCCTGGCTGGCAACGGTGGCGAGATTGACGGTGACGCCGCTTGTCGCATGCGCGTAGCTCAGGGTGTCGACCCCGCCGCCGCCGGTCAGCACGTCGTTGCCGTCGCCGCCCTCGATCAGGTCGTTGCCGAGCCCGCCATTGATGACGTTGTTGAACTGGTCGCCGGTGAGGATATCGTCATGCGCGGAGCCGGTGACGTTTTCGATGCCCCACAGCTTGTCGCCTTCGGCGTCGCCGCCGTGCTGGGCGGTCGCGTTGTTGTTGCGGCCCTGAAACGGGTCGCCGTTGAGATATGTGCCCTGCTGGGTGAGATCGACCGTGACGCCGGCGACCGAGGCGGCGTAATTCGCGGTATCGGTGCCGTTGCCGCCGTCGAGGATGTCGTTGCCGGCGCCGCCGGTGAGCTTGTCGTTGCCGTCAATGCCTTGCAGATCATTGTCGAAGCCATTGCCGGTGAGAACGTCGTTGCCGGTGCCGCCGATAAGATTCTCGACGCCGGTGATGACGTCGCCGGTGGCGGCGCCGCCGACCGTGGCGGCGGTGGTGTCGGTGGCGCCGAGCGCGACCATGATGGCGTGGCTGGTGCCGCTGTAGTCGACGGTGTCGATGCCGAGGCCGCCCGACAGGATATCGCCGCCGGTGGTCTGGTCGCTGACCTGGTTGCCCGACAAAACGTCGTTGCCGTCGCCGCCGAGCAGCGTGTCCTTGCCGTCGCCGCCGACCAGCAGGTCGTCGCCGCCTAGACCCTTGAGCACGGCGGCGGTGTTGCCGCCGCCAAGGGTGTCGTCAAACGCCGAGCCGGTGACATTCTCGAAACCCGTCAGGGTGCCGCCGCCGGGGGTGATATGATTGAACAGATCGACGTAGACGCCGCCGCCGGCGTGCTCGTAGCTCACGGTGTCGACGCCGGCGCCGCCATTCAGCTTGTCGGCACCGCCGCCGCCCTCGATCACGTTGGCATTGGCGTCGCCGGTCAGGGTGTCGGCGCCGCTGCTGCCGATCAGGTTCTCGAACAGAGTCGCGGTGTCGCCCGTGGCGTCGCCGCCGCTGGCCAGCGCGGCTTGCCCGGCCACCAGCGTGACCGATACCGGGCTCGCGCTGTGCGCGTAACTCAGCGTGTCGACGCCGACACCGCCGATCAGCGTATCGCCGCCGGCGCCGCCCTCGATGGTGTCGTTGCCGGCGCCGCCCTTGATCGATTCGACGCCACTGGTGCCAAGCAAGGTGTCATTGCCGGCGCCGCCGATCAGGTTCTCGAACCCCAAGACGGTGTACAACGAGGCGCCCGAACTGCCGGTGTTGCTGGCGAGGTCGATGCTGACATCCGCCGTGAAGCTGGCGAAGGTCAGGGTGTCGCCGGCAGCGCCATTGCTCTGGCCGTCGTAATAGTCGTCCCCCACGGACGCGACGATGGTGTCATCGCCGGCGGCGCCATACAGGCTGTTCATGCCGCTGTTGCCGGTCAGCGTGTCATTGCCGGCTCCGCCGACCACGCTCTCGATATTAGTGAGTTGAGTGCCCGCCGAAGTGCCGCCGCCGGCGACGGTCGTCAGCGCGCCGTTATCCTTGAGCGCAATCGTCAGGCCCGCTGTAACGCCGGTGAAATCGGCGATGTCGCCGAACCCGCCGGCGACCTCGGCGCCGCCGTCAAGGATGTCCTTGCCGCCGCCGCCAATGAGGTAATCATCACCGGCGCCGCCCTTGAGGACGTTGACACCGGCGTTGCCGGTGAAAAAATCGGTTTCGATGCCGCCGGTCAGATTCTCGATGCTCTTGAGGGTGTCGGTCTCGTTGCCGAAAAGGTAATTCACGGTCGCGTTGCCCGACACGTCCAGCGTGATGCTGAGTGGCGGGAAATTGCCCGCGCTCAGATAAGAATAATCGGCGGTGTCGATGCCGGTGCCGCCATCGAGCGTATCGTTGCCGAAGCCGCCGATCAGCGTGTCATTGCCGCCCAGGCCGAACAGGGTGTCGTTGCCGTCGCCGCCGGCCAGCACGTTGTTGCCGCTGTCGCCGGTGATGATGTCATTGCCTTCGCCGCCGGTGACGTTCTGAAACAGCGTCGCGACGTCGCCTGCGGCATCGCCGCCGCTGGCGAGCGCGGCTTGCCCGGCGACCAGCGTGACGCTGACACCGGCCGACGTGTCGGAAATGTAGCTCAGCGTGTTGATACCGCCGCCGCCGTTTAAGGTGTCAGCCCCCGCCCCGCCTTCGATGACATCGTTGCCGGCCTTGCCACTCAACGTGTCCGCCCCGCCGCCGCCGTGCAGCGTGTCGTCGAGGCCGAAGCTGTTGAAGGTTTCGTTGTGTGACGCCGTCGCGGCGCTGCCGTCAAACGTGTAGTTATAGGTGCCGAAGATCGCATCAAACTGCGAACGATCCGTCTCGCCGCTTGACTCGAAGGCGGCGCCCGCTGCCTTGATCGCCGCGATCGAAACGCCGGAAGAAAACGTGGCTTGGAAGACCGGCGCGTCGGCGTTGTTGGCGTCCTCTATCGTGAAGCTGGTCGCTGTCCCGCCGATAATGTGATTAGCGGCATTGTAGGTGAACCCGGTGCCGGCGACTTCGACGTCGTAATGGTGAGTCGAATCCGCGAAGGTGGCAGATGTGGCGGTGCCGCCAGGATCGGTGGTGCCGATGTGGGTCAGCACCTGGTAAAATAAATTTACGAGATCCTGGGTCGGCGGCGTGGCGGCATCGACGGTGAACGTGGCGGTCTTGGCCATCTCAATTCTCCCAACCGGCAGGCGAAACGCCTGCCATGAATTTCTGGCGTCAACCGACGCCGCCTGATCGCATCAGCACTACCTGCGCCAACAACCGCGGCGCCAACAACGCGGCGCCAACAATCGCGGCACCATGACCGCGGCACCATGACCGCGGCACGAAACTTTGCGTTCGGTTTAGCTGAATGTGCGCGCCTGCCGCGCGTTTCTTATTGAGCGGATTGAACGTCCGGCGCACATTGTTATACAGCAGCCACCGCCCGCGCAATAAAGAAAGACATGTCACACCCGCCTAACCGGCGGAAGTGAGTCCGCGTAAACCTTTGAAAGAATGGTGCCCAGGGGCGGAATCGAACCACCGACACTGCGATTTTCAATCGCATGCTCTACCAACTGAGCTACCTGGGCGCCGAACCCGCTGGAAATAGCAGGCAAACGAGAGCGCGGGCGTTATAGATGCTGGGTTTTCGGCTGTCCAGAACCGCGCCAAATCGGGGTCTTTGCGCTCAAGGCGCCGCGCCAACCGCACGGCGGAACCGCTGTTTGAGCACCTCGCCGTCGCGCTCCGGCAGCACGCGCGGCGGATCGTCCGCCGCGATCTTCACCCGCGCAAACAGCATCTCATTATATCCGGCAAGCTGCGCCGCCAGCGCGTCGACCGCCGCCTCGTCGGCAACGTCAAAGCATTGCGCGAAGCCGCAGGCGCGCGCGGCGGCGACCAGATCGACGCCCTTTTGCGTGTGGCTCGGCTGCATGCCGGTCTCGCCATAGACGCCGTTGTCGAACACGATGACGGCGAGATTGGCCGGCCGCTTGACGCCGATGGTGGCGAGCGAGCCGAGCCCCATCAGCATCTCGCCGTCGCCGGTGATGACCACGACGCGCTTGTCCGGCTGGGCCAGCGCCAGGCCGAGCCCGATCATCGCGGCGCCGCCCATCGCGCCCCATAAATAAAAGTCGCGGTCGTCCTCGCCCAGCGAAGCAAGGTCCCAGGTGGTCGAGCCGAGCCCCGGCACGATGAACATGTCGCGCGGACGTTTTTCCAGCAGGCGTTTGATGGCGGCGCGGCGTTCGATCATTTGGTCCAAACCTTTTTGCCGATCAGTTGCTGCGACAGCAGCACCGCCACCGCGGCGTCGCCGCCGAACACGCGCTGCGCGGCGGACTGCGCGATGCTCTCGACCTCGTCGGGCTTGCCGGCGCGCTCGACCTCGACCTCACACAATTTCAATGTCGGCTCGACGATCGAGCCCATCGGCTTCTGCCACGGATTGAATTCTTCCCACTCGCCGCGCATTGTCACGAACATCAGCAGCGGAAACCGGCAGGTGCGGATCAGCGACAGCATATTGATGCAGTTGCCGACGCCGCTCGACTGCATCAGCAGTGCACAACGCTGGCCGCCGAGCCAGGCGCCGGCGGCCAGCGCCACGCCCTCCTCCTCGGTGGTCAACGAGACATCGTGAATATCGGGGTCGTCGACGCAGCTCTGGATCAGGCGGGTATGGCCGGCATCCGGAACGTAGCCGACCTGTCGCACATCGGCGCGCTTGAGCACCGCATACAGTCGATCGGGCCAATCGGCGGCGGCCGTCGAAGTCATTTCGTCTGATCCTTGGTTTGCTTTTCGGGCTTCTCGCCGTCCTCGTCTTCATCCTCAACCACCGGTACCGAATAAACCCCGGAAAACCAGCGATGCAGATCGACATCGGCGCAGCGCCGCGAGCAGAACGGCCGCAACTTGTCGTCGGCGGGCTTGCCGCAGATCGGGCAGGGTTTTCCGGGCGCGAGTTCAGGCATTGTTACTTCCAGCCGCGGCATCGCGCGCGCGCAATTCAGTCTTCAGGATTTTGCCGTAATTGTTTTTCGGCAGCGCGTCGATGAAAACATAATCCTTCGGCCGCTTGAAGCGGGCGATCTGTGACAGGCATAACGCGTCGAGCTCGGCGGGTTTGGCCAGTCCCACCACGTAAGCCACCACGACCTCGCCCCATTCGCGGTCGGGACGGCCGATCACCGAGACTTCGCGCACGCCGCCGTGCCGGAGCAACACCTCCTCGACCTCGCGCGGATAGACGTTGGAGCCGCCGGATATAATGACGTCCTTGGAGCGGTCCTTCAGCGACAGATAACCGTCCGCGTCGAACGCGCCGACATCGCCGGTGTGCAGCCAGCCGCCTTGCAGCGCTGCGGCGCTGGCCTCCTTGTTCTGCCAGTAGCCGGCCATCAGCACATCGCCGCGGCACAGAATTTCGCCGGTCTCGCCCGGCCGCAAGGTGCGGCCATCATCATCAACAACCGCGACCTCGACGCTGGCATAAGGCCGGCCGGCCGAGGCCAGCCGCTCGCGCCAGCGCGGATGACCGCGATCGGCCACCTCGGCTTTCGGCAGCATGGTGATGGTCATCGGGCATTCGCCCTGACCGTAGATTTGCGCCAGCCGCGGCCCGAAGCGATCGAGCGCCTTGACGGCGTCCTCGACATACATCGGCGCGCCGCCCCAGATCAGCGTGCGGATGTTCGACGGATCGCAATCGGCGCCGCTTGCCGTGAGCCGGTTGATCATGGTCGGCGCCGCGAACATCGAGATATTCGGCCAGTGGCGGAACAGCGCGAAAATCTCGTCCGCCTCGAAGCCGCCGGATTCCGCCACCGCGTTGACGCCGCCGAACGCGACGTGCGCCATGATGTAGAGGCCGGAGCCGTGGCTCATCGGCGCCGCGTGTAGAATAGTGTCGCCGGCCGCGACCGGATCGACTTCGCTCGCGTAAGCAAAGGTCGCCTCGCGCAGCGAACGGTGCGTCAGCATCGCGCCTTTCGGCTTGCCGGTAGTGCCGGACGTGTAGAACAGCCAAGCAAGATCGCCGGCGTTGCGCGGCGTCAGGGCAATCGGATCCGCGCCGAGCAGCGCCTGATAGCCCGGTCCGTCGATGCGGATCAGCCGCTCCAGAGATTTTGGCGCGTGCGGCGCGATGGCATCATCGAGCCCACTCGAGGCAAAGCAAACGCGCGCGCCGGATTGCTCAAGAATATAGCCAAGCTCTGCGCCGTGCAGCTTGGCGTTGGCCGGCACCGCGGCGAGGCCGGCGTGCCAGATCGCAAACAGCAGTTCGACATATTCGGTGCAATTCTTTGCAACGATGGCGACGCGGTCACCGGGCTTCAATGCGAACTCGCCGCGCAAGGCGCCGGCGAGCCGCGCGGCGCGCGACGCCAGCGCGGCATAGTCATGAACGACATGCGTGCCCTTGGCGACCGCCGGGCGAGACGCGTGGCTCTTGCCGGCGCGTTCGAGCCAGAGCGCGATGTTCATGGCACCCGCTACGTCGTCATTCCGGGACGCGCTGCAAGCGCGGACCCGGAATCCAGGGCTGTTCTCCTCTGGATTCCGGGTTCGCTCGTTGCACTCGCGCCCCGGAATGACAGCATGATTTTCAAACCGCGTTGAGCCAGCCGAACCGGATCGGAAAACCCTCGCCGCCGAGCATCGCGATCGACTCATAAAGCGGCAAACCCACCACGTTGGTATAGGAGCCGACGATCTTGACCATGAAGGAGCCGGCGATGCCTTGCGCGGCGTAGCCGCCGGCCTTGCCGCGCCATTCGCCGGAGGCGAGATAGGCTTCGATGTCCTCGTCCGACAGCCGCTTGAAGCGCACGCGGGTCTCGACTAGCCGCTGACGGAACGCCTCGCGCGGCGTCACGATGCAGACCGAGGTGTGGACCCGGTGATTGCGGCCTGACAGCAGCCGCAGGCATTGCGCCGCCTCGTCGAGCATTTCCGCCTTTGGCAGAATGCGCCGGCCAACCGCGACGACGGTGTCGGCGGCGAGAATGAAGGAGCCGCGCAATTCGTCGTCGAGCTTGATGGCTTCGAGTGCAGCGACCGCCTTGGCGTGGGCCAGCCGGTTGGCGTAGGCGCGCGGCAACTCGCCGCGCTTTGGCGTCTCGTCGATATCGGCGGGCTTGAGCGCGTCAGGCTCGATGCCGGCCTGATTGATCAGGCTGAGCCTTCGCGGCGAACCGGAGGCGAGGACCAATTTGGGACGGCCGATCATGCGCGCGGCAAACTAGCCGAAGGACACACGTACCACAACACAGCTATGATTCCGGGACTCGCTACGCCCGGAACGCCTGCTTGTCGGTGCCTGAATAAAGCGCCTTGACCTGGCGCCCGACCGCGTCGGCGTGGGCGGCGCGTGCAGCATCGTCGAGATCGCGCTTCGGTCGCGGCTCGTGGTCAAAATTGCCGTCGCGATCGACGCCGCGCACCAGCATTGCCGAATCACGCACCTTGAGCTGCCTCACATCGGTCGGGATGTAGCGGATCGCCAGACCGATGCGCCGGTCATCGGAACGGTTCGGCTCCGAGCCATGCACCACCTTTACATGATGCAGCGACATCTCGCCCGGATTGAGGATACAATCGACCGTCTTCTCGTTGTCGATCTTGACTGCAATCTCCTGGCCGCGTGACAGCAGATTGTCCTGGTGGAACTTGTCGACATGCTTGAGGTGGTCCTGCGTCTGCGACCCGGGCACGAATTTCATGCAACCGCTTTTGAGGTTGGCCGGTGACAGCGCCACCCACGCGGTCATCACATCGTCCTTACTCAATCCCCAGTAGAACGCGTCCTGATGCCAGGACACGAAGCCCGGACTATGGCTTTCCTTGATGAAAAAATTCGTGGTCCAACACAGCAAATTCGGGCCGAGAATATCTTCAGCGGCATCGACGATCTTCGGATGATGCACGAGTTCGTCAACCCAGGTGAACAGCAGATGTGCCTTGTGGCGATAATTGCCTTGCAGTGGCTGGCCGGTCTCGGTTTCGTGCGCCTCCAGCGCGTTGCGGAAATACCCGACCTCGCTTTGCGACAGCGCGGGGACCGGAAAATAATAGCCGTCGCGGCGATAGGCCTCCACCGCGGCCTGTGAAAGGCTTTTTGGCATGGCGCCTTCTCCTGATATGCGTGCCGGTATGTTATTGATATATGCCAGCGGGACAAGCCGGGGCTAATGGCGAAGGTTTACTCGTTCCCGCCGCCGCTTGCGCCAAAGCGATCGCGGATATGCGCCGATAGCTGATCGCGCACCTCGCGGTAGGCGTCGAGCCGCTGCTCGCGATTGCCTTCCGCCGCGGTCGCATCCGGCGTCGCCCAGTACTCCACCGCGATGCCGGAGTTGCCCGCGCGTTGCAGCGCCTTATGGTGCGCGCCGGGCGTCAGCGTGACGATCAGGTCGAAGTTGAAGCCTTCGAGGTCGTGGTAGTCCTCGAAACTGATCGGCTTGTGGCGCGCGATGTCGATGCCGATTTCCTCCATCGCCGCCACCGCGAACGCATCGAGCTCGCCGGGCACGACGCCGACCGAGGCCACCGTGATCGCGCTGCCGAACATCTGCCGCAACAGGCCCGCCGCCATTGGCGAGCGCACGGCATTCATGTCGCAGGCAAACAGCACCGCCTGCGGACGTGAAGGTCGCTCGGCTGCGGCCATGAGGGAGCTAACCCTTCCAGTGCAGCACGCAGATCAAGGTGAACAGCCGGCGCGCGGTATCGAGGTCTACCTCGACCTTGCCCTTGAGCCGCTCCATCAGGATTTCCGAACCGTCATTGTGAATGCCGCGCCGGCCCATGTCGATCGCTTCGATCTTGTCGGGCGTCGCGGTGCGGATCGCCTGAAAATAGCTGTCGCAGATCAGATAATAGTCCTTGACGATGCGGCGCAGCGGCGTCAGCGAGAACAGATGCGCGACCACCGGCTCGCCATCGGCGGTGCGGATGTCGAACACCAGGCGGCTGCCGTCGATGCTCAGATGCAGCGCATAAGGCCCGCCGGCGTGGTCGGCCGGCGCGAAATGATTCCGCTCCAGCAGGTCGTAGATCGCGACCTTGCGTTCATGCTCGATGTCGGCATTGGTCGAGCCGATCGAGGCTTCGTCGAGCTCGACCGCGACGAGCCGCTGCTTTTTCTCAGGCGTTTTCGCCGCGCTCATTGGCGGTTGAGGCGGATCGAAACCGAGCGGGCATGGGCGTCGAGCCCTTCGGCTTCAGCAAGCGCAATGGCGGCCGGGCCAAGCGCGCGCAGTTGCTCAGGCCCGCACCTGAGGATCGAGGTGCGCTTCATGAAATCGAGCACGCCGAGGCCCGACGAGAAGCGCGCTGAACGCGCGGTCGGCAACACATGATTGGAGCCGGCGACATAATCGCCGATGGCTTCCGGCGTGTGGGCGCCAATGAAGATCGCGCCAGCGTTGCGGATTTTCGACGCCAGCGCCCCGGCATTCTCGGCAGCGATTTCGAGATGTTCGGGCGCCAGCGCGTCGGTCAGCGCGACGGCGTCGGCGAGCTTCGCCACCGTGATGATGGCGCCGAAGTCGCGCCACGACTTGCCGGCGATGTCGGCGCGCAGCAACGTCTTGAGCTGCGATTCAATGGCTTTTTCGACCTGCGCCGCCAGCGCAGCGTCGTCGGTCATAAGAATGGATTGCGCGCTGGCGTCATGCTCGGCCTGCGCCAAGAGGTCCGCCGCGATCCAGTCGGCATTGCCGGTCTTGTCGGCGAGGATCAGCACTTCCGACGGGCCGGCGATCATGTCGATGCCGACGTGGCCGAACACCAGCCGTTTCGCCGCCGCGACATAGGCGTTGCCCGGCCCGACGATTTTCGCCACCGGCTGGATGGTCGCCGTGCCATAGGCGAGCGCCGCCACCGCCTGGGCGCCGCCAATCCGGTAAATTTCGTCGACGCCGGCGAGTTTCGCCGCCGCCAGCACTAAAGGCGGCAGTTTTCCACCGTTGTCCCCTCGCGCCGGCACTACCATGACGAGGCGCGGCACGCCGGCGACCTTGGCCGGCACCGCGTTCATCAGCACCGACGACGGATAGGCCGCGGTGCCGCCCGGCACATAGAGCCCGACCGCCTCGATCGCGTTCCAGCGCGAGCCCATCTCGACGCCGAGCGGATCGGTAAAACTGTCGTCGTTCGGCTTCTGCCGGAGGTGATAGGTTTCGATCCGCTCGCGCGCCAGCTTCAGCGCGTCGAGCGCTTTCGGATCGCATTGCTTCGCTGCGGCGTCGATCTCGTGTTCGCTGACGCGCAGGCCTACTTTCACTAGATCGACCCGGTCGAATTTCCGGGTGAGCTCGATCAGCGCCCGATCGCCGCGCGCGGCGACATCGTTAATGATGGCGCGTACCGCTTGCTCGACGTCTGGTGCGCTCTCGCGCTTGACGTCGAGCAAGGCGCGAAAGCGCGCGGCAAAATCGGCGCTCTGGCTGTCAAGGCGCAACGGCATAACCTGTCTCGCGGAACGCGTCCGTTGACAGGTCAATGGGTGATGGCAAACGGCGCGTCAACCCCGCTGTAAGCGGACGGCTACGCGGTCTGTTCGATGGCTTCGTTATGGGCCGGACACCCGGCGGCGGTCCAGGTCGGGCCGAGATCGGCGAGTTCGGCCTCCAGGCATTCGACTTCAAGCCGCAACGCCGGGCCGCCGGAGAAGGTCAGCGTCACCACGCCGCCGGGCGCGTCGGTTTCGGCAAATTCCACCGCCAGCAGGTTAAGCACCTCGTCGGGATGGGCCGGACTGAGGTCGCGGCATTTGCACGACCGCACCCGCTCGAAGCGCAGCGCGGCACGGCGGCGCCGGAATTCCGGCCGGGTCGTCTGCGCCGCTTCCCAGTCAAAGCGGTTGAGGACGATCACCAGCCGGTTCTCGCGCGGCCGCCACAGCACTTCGGAGGCGTTGACCACCGCGTCCTGCAAATGGGCGGACACGACCGCAAGATCCTCGGCGTCTAGCGCGACGAATTTCAGCAGACCCATCAGACGGCTCCGGTCCGTCGATAGTTAGGCAGACCGCCGCTCCGGCGCAAGGTGCCTAGAAGGCCGGAGTCATTCCGGCAGCGGCCCAACGCGGCCGGGTTGCCGGCGCCGTCATGTATTTGACGAAGGCGAATGCCGCGTCACGCTCGCCGCTGGCGGCCGGCACGCCCGCTGCATAACCGTTGGTATTGCGCAGATCCCCCGGCAGTTCGCCGACCACCTGCGCGCCTTCGTGCGGCACGATCTCGCTGATGAAGGTGCTGCCCATCTCGGCGCGGCCGTCGATCACCGACGCGACCACCTCTGCACCGCGCTTGCCGAATACCGTCTTGCGGTTGATCTCGTCCCTGATGCCGAGCCGCTCCAGCACCGCGACGAACAGCCGGCCGCCGGTGCCGCCGCCGGCCGGATCGGAATAGGTGAACGTCCTCGCCGCCAGAATCGCCTGCTTGAATTTCTCCGGTGTCGAGATGTCCGGCTTGGGCGCGCCGGCACGCACAAACAGACCGGTCACGGTGCTGGCGAGATTCCTGACGCTGCCCTCGACGAAGAAGCCGGGCGTGTTGAGCCTGGCAATCGCCTCTTGCGAACTGATCACGATGTCGAACGCCTCGCCGCCCGCCACTCGGTCGCGCACCATCCCGGCGGTGGCGAAATTGAGCTCGACTTTATGGCCGTGCTCGCGCTCGAAGTCGGCGGCGAGATCGGTCGCCATCTTCTGCACGGCGCCGGCACTGAGCAGCCGAAGCGCCGCCATCAAACGCTCAGCCGCTCGATCGAAGCGCCGCAAGCGGCGAGCTTGGCCTCCAACCGCTCGAAGCCGCGGTCGAGATGATAGACGCGGTTGACCATGGTCTCGCCCTCGGCGGCCAGCGCGCCGATCACCAGCGAAACCGACGCGCGCAAGTCGGTCGCCATCACCGGTGCGCCCTTGAGCTTCTCGACGCCCTCGATGGTCGCGGTTTCGCCGTCCAGCGAAATGCGGGCGCCGAGCCGCGCCAGTTCTTGCACGTGCATGAAGCGGTTCTCGAAAATGGTCTCGGTGATACGCGACGTGCCGCTGGCGCGCGACATCAGCGCCATCAATTGCGCCTGCAAATCGGTCGGAAAGCCGGGAAACGGAGCAGTTGTGACATCCACCGGCGCGATGCCGGAGCCGTTGCGGGTGATGCGGATGCCTTCGTTCGCCGGCGTCACCGTGGCGCCGGACTTGCCGATCACGTCGAGTGCGGCCTGCAGCAATTCCGGCCGCGCGTTCTGCAGCATCACGTCGCCGCCGGTCATCGCCACCGCCATCGCGTAGGTGCCGGTCTCGATGCGGTCCGGCAACACGCGATGCCGCGCGCCGTGCAATTTCGTCACGCCCTCGATGATGATGCGCGAGGTGCCGGCGCCGGAAACCTTGGCGCCCATCTTGTTGAGGCAATCGGCGACATCGCCGATCTCGGGCTCGCGCGCCGCGTTGTCGATCACCGTGGTGCCTCGCGCCAGCGCCGCCGCCATCAGCGCGGTATGCGTGCCGCCGACCGTCACCTTGGGAAACACGATCTCGCCACCGCGCAGGCCGTTGGGTGCGCGCACCATCACATAGCCGCCCTCGATCTCGATCTGCGCGCCAAGTTTGTCGAGCGCCATGATCAGCAGATCGACCGGCCGCGTGCCGATCGCGCAGCCGCCCGGCAGCGACACTTTGGCCTGGCCCATGCGCGCGAGCAGCGGCGCGATCACCCAGAAGCTGGCGCGCATCTTTGAGACCAGATCGTAAGGCGCCGTGGTGTCGACGATATTTTTCGCAGAAATGTGGATAGTGCGGCCGGCATTCGGATCGTCGCCCGGCCGCTTGCCGGCGATCATGATATCGACGCCGTGATTGCCGAGAATACGCTGCAGCAGCACGACATCGGCGAGCCGCGGCACGTTTTCGAGGATCAGCGTCTCCTCGGTCAGCAGGCTGGCGATCATCAGCGGCAGCGTCGCGTTTTTCGCGCCCGAAATCGGAATCGATCCGTTCAGCCGCTGTCCGCCGATAATCTTGATGCGATCCATTCTGCCCCCGGGGCGCTAATCCTGGACCGAGCCTCGCCGCGTGATTGCGGCGGAAGTCAGACCCGGCAAAGCACCGTTCAACTGTCCTGCCGCTGTTGCGTTCCCGGCGAGGGCGTCGCCGGCCGCCGGGCGCGCGCCTGCGTCTTGCGGCGCTTGAGATTCTCCCGCAATTCGCGGGCCAGCCGTTGGCTGCGTTGCTGCTGGGCGGGCGATTTTTCGGCCATGCCGGCAGTTTACGACCCTAACGGCAATGGCACAAAGCCGTTTCAACGCCTTGTACTCATAGCGGCTCGACAGGTCTGTTGTGATCGGATATTCGCAAGCCGCCGGCGGGTTTTGCCCCGCTCAGGCTGCCGTAGCTCAGTGGTAGAGCACTTCATTGGTAATGAAGAGGTCCACAGTTCAATCCTGTGCGGCAGCACCATCCCGGGCTTTGGTGAGAAAGACGCCAACCCTTAGTGCGGCTTCAGAAACCCGAAATCGCAGCCCTGATCGGCGCCGAGAATTTCCTGGGCGTAGAGTTTGGCGTAGCCGCGCGACGGCAGTTCCGGCGGCGGTTTGGCGCTCGCCGCGCGCTTCTTGAGTTCTACGTCATCGACCAGAAGTTCGATCCGCTTGTCCTTAACCGACAACCGGATGCGATCGCCACTGCGCACCAAACCCAACGGCCCGCCGGAGGCGGCGTCCGGCGTCACGTGCAGCACGATGGTGCCGAACGCGGTGCCACTCATACGCGCATCCGAAACGCGGATCATGTCCTTTACGCCAGCGGCGGCGAGCTTTTTCGGGATCGGCAGGTAGCCGGCTTCCGGCATCGCGTCCGGCGAATTCGGCCCGGCATTCTGCAACACCATTATGTCATTCGCCGCGATGTCGAGCTTGGGATCGTCGACCCGCGCCGCAAGATCGGCCAGCGAGGAGAACACCACCGCCCTGCCCTCGGTCTCGAACAGCTTGGTGTCGGCCGCCGATCGCTTGAGGATGGCGCCGTTCGGCGCCAGATTGCCGAACAGCGCGACCAGCCCGCCCTGCGGCTCAAGCGGCTTGGCGCGCTCGGCGATGACATTGCGGTCGATGAACGGATCGTGCTTGGAAGCGAGCCGTTGCCCCAAAGTTTCGCCGGTCACCGTGATGCAGTCGAGGTGCAACAGATCCTTGAGTTCGCGCAGCAGCGCGCCCATGCCGCCGGCGGCGAAGAAATCCTCCATGTAACCATTGCCAACTGGCTTAAGGTTGACCAGCACCGGCGTGGTTTCCGACAGCTCGTTGAGGCGCTCGAGCGACACGTTAATACCGGCGCGGCCGGCGATCGCGGTGAGATGAATGACGGCAGTGGTCGAACCGCCGAGCGCCAGCAGAACGCGCAGTGCGTTCTCGACGGACTTCGCCGTGACGATCTTGTCGGGCGTCAGCTTCGAACCGATCAGTTTCACCGCCGCGGCGCCGGTCGCTTCCGCGGCGCGCAGCCGATCGGCGTGCACCGCCGGAATAGCGGCGGTGCCGGGCAGAATAAAACCGAGAGCTTCGGCGATGCAGGCCATAGTCGACGCGGTTCCCATCACCGCGCAAGTGCCGGCGGTGGTGGCGAGCCGGCCTTCGACCACCGAGATTTCCTCGTCCGATACTTTGCCGGCGCGATACTGCGCCCAGAACCGGCGGCAGTCGGTGCAGGCCCCTAACCGCTCGCCGTTGTGGCGGCCGGTCATCATCGGCCCGGCGACCAACATGACGGCCGGCAAATTGGCCGACACCGCGCCCATCAATTGCGCCGGCACCGTCTTGTCGCAGCCGCCCATCAGCACGACGGCATCCATCGGCTGGGCGCGGATCATCTCCTCGGTGTCCATCGACATCAGGTTGCGGAATTTCAGGCTGGTCGGATTGAGAAACACTTCCCCGAGCGAGATGGTCGGGAAGTCGACCGGCAGCGCGCCGGCCGCCAGCACGCCGCGCTTCACCGCTTGCAGCAATTCCGGGAAATGCCGGTGGCAATTGTTGAAGCCGGAGCCGGTATAGGCGATGCCGACCACCGGCTTTAGCAGCATCTCGCGCGAATAACCCATCGACGCCGCAAACGAGCGACGCAGATAAAGCGAAAAATCCATTTCGCCGTAATTGGTGAGGCCGCGGCCGAAACCGGTCGGGTTGTCTGTCATTTGTCAGTCAGTTCCATCGTCTGTGCCAGCACCCTGGCCTGGCGGCAGTTTCTGCGGCCAGGATGGCTTGGATGCAAGCGGATCAGGAGAGATCGGGGAATGCCGGCTGTGACGAATTTCGCCTCGACAAATGCCCTGGAAGCCTTCTAAAAACCGCGGGCGGGCGCAAGAATCAAGCAAGAATCAAAGCGGCATGGATTACGACGCATATTTCACTCGAGCATTGGCCAGCCTGCGGGACGAGCGCCGCTACCGCGTGTTTGCCGACCTCGAACGCATCGCCGGCCGCTTCCCTTATGCGCTTTGGCACGCCCCGGAAGGCCCCCGCGAGGTCGTGATCTGGTGCTCCAACGACTACCTCGGCATGGGCCAGCACCCCAAAGTGATCGGCGCCATGGTCGAGGCGGCCTCGCGCATGGGCACCGGCGCCGGCGGCACCCGCAACATCGCCGGCACCAACCATCCGCTGGTCGATCTCGAGCGCGAACTCGCCGATCTGCACAACAAGCCGGCCGCCTTGGTGTTCACCTCGGGCTACATCTCCAACCAGACCGGCATCGCCACCATTGCCCGGCTGATGCCGAACTGCCTGCTGCTGTCCGACGCGCTCAATCATAATTCGATGATCGAGGGCGTGCGCCAGGCCGGATGCGACAAGCTGATCTTCCGTCACAACGACATCGGCCATTTGGAGGAACTACTCAAGGCGACCGATCCCTCGCGGCCGAAGCTGATCGTGTTCGAAAGCTTGTACTCGATGGACGGCGACGTCGCGCCGGTCCACGCCATCTGCGATCTCGCGGAACGTTACGGCGCGATGACCTATGTCGACGAAGTCCATGCCGTCGGCATGTACGGCGCGCGCGGCGGCGGCATCACCGATCGCGAGAGCGCGATGGGCCGCGTCGACGTGATCGAAGGCACGCTGGCAAAAGCGTTCGGCTGCCTTGGCGGTTATATCGCGGCGAGTGCCGAGTTGGTCGACGCCGTTCGCTCCTACGCGCCGGGCTTTATCTTCACCACCGCGCTGCCGCCGGCGATCTGCGCGGCGGCGACCGCCGCGATCCGCCACCTGAAAACCTCGCAGTGGGAACGCGATCGCCATCAGGACCGAGCCGCGCGGGTCAAGGCTGTGCTCACTGCCGCCGGGTTACCGGTGATGTCGAACGAGACTCATATCGTGCCGCTGCTGGTCGGCGATGCGGAAAAATGCAAGGCGGCCTGCGACATGCTGCTGGCCGAGCACCGCATCTATATCCAGCCGATCAATTATCCGACCGTGCCGCGCGGCATGGAGCGGCTGCGCATCACGCCTTCGCCCTATCATGACGACGCGCTGATCGATCGGCTTGCCGAAGCGCTGGTCGATGTCTGGGAGCGTCTCGGTTTGCCGACGCGCGGCCAGGCGCTCGCCGCCGAATAATTGCACTCTTTCAGTCTTCGAAGTCGGGCGTGGTCGGCGGCAGCTTGCTGTCGTCGACCACCTTGTGTTCGAGCCGCGCCGCATGTTTGGCGATCAGCGGCATGGTCAGCGACACGAAGAAAATCCGCGACAAATGATGCGCACCGACATAGACTGGGTCGGTGTTAAGCGCGAGCGCCAGCAGCATCATGGCGTCCACCGAGCCGGGTGCATAGGCGATCATCACGTCGGCGATGCGCAGCGACAACGCCATGACGAGAACGCCGGCAAACGCGCCGGCGATGCCGATCGACACCGCAAAAGACCCCAGCGCCGCGCCCATGAAGCGAAGCAGCAGCCGGATCGGCGTATTGGCAAAGCGTGAGCCGGTAATGCCGCCGAGCGCGATCATCGCGGTATTGGCCGCCCACCACGGCATCACCGCATGGATCCAGCCGGTGCCGTGCAGCACCGCCGACGATAGCATGGCGCCGAACAGCAAACCGCCGGGAAAGCGGACGCGATAGGCGAGCGTGGCGACGGCGGTGGAAACCGCGAGCAAGATCAAAAGCTCATCAAGCGTGGCAAAGTTGAATTCGCCGCCAACGCCGCGCGATGACGGCGTCACCAGTCCCAGGATCGTAAGCGCCGCCGGCAACCCGACCGCGATGATGACGACGCGCACCGTCTGTACGATGGCGATGCCCCGCAGATCGGCATCCAGTTCGGTTGCCACGGCGACGCATTGCGAAAGTCCGCCGGGCGCCGCGCCAAGAAACGCCGACACCCGATCCCATTTGTGCACGCGGCGAAGATACTCGCCGCCGACATAGCTCACCACCGCCATCGCGGCGATCAGCACGAGGACACTGAGCGGGTAGGTGGCGATGCCGCGCAGCGTCTCTGGTGTCACCACCGCGCCGAGCGAGATTCCGATCAGCACAAAGATCACGCGATTGAGCCGGAGCGGCACATACATCGGCCGGCCGGCCAGCGCCGCGGCGGCGACGAACAAAATCGCGCCGGACAGCCAGCCGCCCGGCATTCCCGCAAGGCCGAGCACGGTGCCGCCCGCGACGGCAAACACCATCGTCTCGGCAAAATGCGCGAGCAACCGGGAGCGGTCGGCGATCAGGAGTAGCGGCAAGAAACTCGACCTTGCGGCGGGCTTTCGCGGGCGCGGCAGGAAGGCCGGCGACGCGATCAATGCCGCGCGGCCGACGCGGCGTCAAACGCGGAAAACGCGGGGCAGCTAGGCAACCCGTCGCCTCCGGGAAGGCCGTCTGCTACCCTCAAGCCGGTCTTCGCCGGCGCTGGATCGGATCGATGCTGCAAGGCTGGAACGTCATCGCGGTCGCGCTCGTCTACATCGGGCTGCTGTTCCTCGTTGCCAGCTATGGCGATCGCATCCGCGGCTTTGCGCGCGAGGGCCGAACGCGGCTGCTGATTTATCCGCTGTCGTTGGCGATCTACTGCACGTCGTGGACCTTTTTTGGCTCGGTCGGTCTTGCCTCTCGCACCGGCTATGACTTCCTCACCATTTACGTCGGCCCGGTGTTGATGATCGGCGCCCTGTCGCCGCTGCTGGCCCGCGTCGTCCGCCTGGCGAAAGCGCAAAACACCACCTCGATCGCCGACTTCATCGCCGCGCGTTACGGCAAGGGGCAGGCGGTCGCGGCGACCGTCGCGCTGATCGCGATCGTCGGCACCATCCCCTACATCGCGTTGCAGCTCAAGGCGGTGTCGTCCTCGCTCGAAACAATCCTAGCGCATATCACGTTGACCACCGGCGCCAGCGGGCCGTTTCTCGGCGATATCGCTTTACTGGTCGCGCTGTCGATGGCGACCTTCGCGGTGTTGTTCGGTACCCGCCACATCGACGCCACCGAGCACCAGGACGGCCTGATGCTGGCGATCGCCACCGAATCGATCATCAAGCTGGTGGCGTTTCTCGCGGTCGGAATCTTCGTGACGTTCTGGATGTTCGACGGCCCGTTCGCCTTGTTCGACCAGGCGATGCAGCGGCCCGACATCGCCTCAGTGCTGCACGGCGAGCCGCACCTCGAAACGCTGGCGGCGATGACGCTGCTGTCGTTCGTCGCGATTCTGATGCTGCCGCGGCAATTTCATGTCGCGGTGGTAGAGAACAACAATCCCAAGGAGATCAGGCGCGCCGCCTGGCTGTTCCCCCTCTATCTGGTGCTGATCAATTTGTTCGTGGTGCCGATCGCGGTGGCCGGCCTGCTCACCTTCGCGCGCGGCGAGGTCGACAGCGACATGTTCGTGCTGGCGCTGCCGCTCAAGGCCGGATCGAACATCTTCACAATTGCCGCCTTCGTCGGCGGACTATCGGCGGCGACCGCAATGGTGATCATGGAAACTGTTGCGCTCTCCATCATGGTTTCCAACGATCTGGTGATGCCGTTCGTCCTGAAGCGGCGCGAAAAAACCATCTCCGGCGGCGGCAATATCGGCTCGCTGTTGTTGACCGCGCGCCGCGTCGCGATCTTTGCCATCCTGCTGCTCGCCTATATGTATTATCGCTCGGCCGCCGAGGCCCAGCTTGCCGCCATCGGCCTGCTGTCGTTTGCCGCCATTGCGCAATTGGCGCCAGCTTTTTTTGGCGGATTGATCTGGCGGCGCGCTACCGCGCGCGGCGCGATGGGAGGGATGATCGCCGGTTTTCTGGTGTGGGCCTATACGCTTTTGCTGCCGAGCTTTGCCGACGTTGGGCTGGTCGGCCAGTCGCTGCTGACCGACGGGCCGTGGAATCTGCACGCGCTGAGGCCGCAGCATCTGCTCGGGCTCGATCTGCCGCCGCTGGTGCACGGGGTGATCTGGAGCCTGTTCGTCAATATCGCCTGCTATATCGGCTTCTCGTTCCGCCGCGAGCGGACGCCGATCGAACGCCTGCAGGCGAACCTGTTCGTGGCGACCGATCTCGCGCCGATGACGCCGAGCTTCCGGCTGTGGCGCTCCTCGGTGACCGTCGAGGAATTGACCACCACCGTAGCGCGTTATCTCGGCGAGGAACGCACGCGCGGCTCTTTCGAAAGTTTTGCCGCCGCGCAGCGCATCAGCTTCGGCCCGAAGGACGAGGCGGATTACCGCCTGGTGCGCTACGCCGAGCACGTGCTCGCCTCGGCGATCGGCGCCGCTTCGTCGCGGCTCGTTTTGTCGCTGCTGTTGCGCAAGCGCACGGTTTCGACCAAGGCGGCGCTCAAGCTGCTCGACGATGCCAACGCTGCAATCCAGTACAACCGCGAGATCATGCAAACCGCGCTCGATCACGTGCGCCAGGGCATCGCCGTGTTCGACAAGGATTTGCACCTGATCTGCTGGAACCGGCAATTCGGCGAGATTCTTGACCTGCCGCCGGGCATTACCCGCGCCGGCATCGGGCTCGACGAAATCCTGCGCTACAATGCGGCGGGCGGCGGTGCCGGCAGCGAGCATATCGAAGCGTTCGTGTCGCAGCAGATCGAGCGATACATCGCGGGCTCCGAAGCATTCCGCGAGCGCTTCGCGGCGCGCGGCCCGGTGATTGAAGTTCGTGCCAACCGCATGCCGGACGGCGGAATTGTGACGACCTTTACCGACATCACGCCGAGCGTCGAAGCAGCCGAGGCGCTTGAGCGCGCCAACGAGACCTTGGAAAATCGCGTGCGCGAACGCACCGAGGAGCTGACCCGGCTCAACATCGCGCTGGCCAATGCCAAGGGCCAGGCCGATGCCGCCAACATCTCGAAAACAAAATTTCTCGCCGCGGCGAGCCACGATATTTTGCAGCCGCTTAACGCTGCGCGGCTTTACGTGACCAGCCTGACTGAGCGCCAGGTTTCGAAATTTGCCGCGCACGACGACAGCCAGCTGGTCGACAATATCGATGCCTCGCTGGAAGCGGTTGAGGAAATTTTCGGGGCGCTGCTCGATATTTCGCGGCTCGACACCGGCGCGATGCGGCCTGAATTCGCGGTGTTCCGTGTCGACGAATTGCTGCGCCAGATCGAAGTAGAATTCGCGCCGATGGCGAGCGCCAAGGGCCTGAAGTTGATTTTCGTCCGTTCCTCACTGGCGGTGCGTTCCGACCGCCGTTTGCTGCGACGGCTCCTGCAAAACCTGGTCTCCAACGCCATCAAATATACGCCCCAGGGCCGCGTTCTGGTTGGTTGCCGCCGCGACAACGGGCGGCTGCGCATCGACGTTTACGACACCGGCGTCGGCATCCCGAAAAGCAAGCATCGCGACATCTTCATCGAATTTCACCGGCTGGATCAGGGCGCGCGAATCGCCCGCGGCCTCGGTCTGGGGCTGTCGATCGTGGAACGCATCGCCCGCGTGCTTGGCCACGAGGTTAGCGTCGTCTCCGCCGCGGGCAGCGGCTCACGGTTCTCGATCGAGATGCCGCGTTCCAACGCAGTTCCGACCACCCTGCCCCACGCAGGCGCGACGCCGATCGATCCCGGACTATTGGCCGGCACCTGCGCGCTTTGCATCGACAACGAACCGGCAATCCTTGATGGCATGGAAATCTTGCTGCGCGGCTGGGGCTGCGATGTGATCACGGCGCCCGATCTCGCTACCGCGCTGGCCGCCGGCGAAACCGCCGATCATGCGCCGAACGGCTTGCTGGTGGATTATCATCTCGACGACGGCAACGGCATCGGAGCGATTATCGGTTTGCGCCGGCATTTCGGCGACGAATTGCCGGCCATCCTGATCACCGCCGACCGCAGCCCGCGGGTGCGCGAACAAACGCGCGCACAAGGCATCCAGATTTTGCACAAGCCGATCAAGCCGGCGGCATTGCGCGCCCTGCTGGCGCAATGGCGCGTGATGCGCGTCGCGGCGGCGGAATAGCAAAATTTGTCATTGCCGGGCTTGACCCGGCAATCCATGACGCACCGGCCGCCAACGTCAGAGCCGCGTTCGGCTCATACCAGCGAGAGTCATCATGGATGTCCGGGTCAAGCCCGGGCATGACGCAGAATTTATTTTGTCCGCGAGGACACTAGCCTTCGGTGCTGACGCTTTGCGGCATGTGGCCAGCCTCGATCTTGGCTGCGGCAATCACCGCCTGGGTGCGGCTCTCGACGCCCAGTTTTTGCAGGATCGCAGAGACGTGCGCCTTGACCGTCGCCTCCGACACGCCGAGCTGGTAGGCGATCTGCTTGTTGAGCAGACCTTCCGACAGCATCATCAGCACACGGACCTGCTGCGGCGTCAGGGACGCCATTCGAGTCATCAGTTCGGCGGTTTCGGCGTCGGCGCCGGCCTTGAGATCGACGTCGGGCGGCGTCCACACGCCGCCCTTGAGAATGCGCGAGATGGCGACGCGCATTTCCTCGGTGCCCAGCGTCTTCGGAATGAAGCCTGACGCGCCGAATTGCATGCAACGGCGGATCGCGGCCGGTTCATCGTTGGCGGACACGATGATCACCGGCACGCTGGGATACTGCGCGCGCAAATACATCAGGCCGGAAAATCCCCGCACGCCCGGCATCGTCAGGTCGAGCAAAATGACGTCGACCTCGCCGCCGCGCTCGAGCAGCTGCGCAACCTCGTCAAACGAGCCGGCTTCCGCGATATCCATGCGCTCAAACAGCCCGCTGACCGCCTCGCGCAACGCGCCGCGAAACAGCGGGTGATCGTCGGCGATGACAAAGCGATAAATATCGGCCGTGTGCACAGATCTCTCTCGTCGGGACGCGCATCATGCCCGATAAGGCGCAAGCAAGACAGCCCCGGAATCGCGGCTAAATCCGGCTTCCGATGAACTGCAGGACGATCTCGCGCGCGTGCGGCGCCGCGCGATGCTCAACCAGATAGATGCCCTGCCAGGTTCCAAGCATCGCCTTGCCGCCCGCGACCGGCACATAGAGCGACGCGCCAATGAGCATCGCCTTGATATGCGCCGGCATGTCGTCCGGACCTTCGGTGTCGTGCACCCAGCCGGCGTTTTCGGGCGCCAGTCGCGCCAGCGCCGTCATCAGGTCAGTCTGCACGTCGGGATCGGCGTTCTCCTGGATCACCAGGGACGCCGAGGTATGCCGCAGATAAAGCAGCAACGCGCCGTCGCCGGCGTAGCTCTCGCGCAGGAAATACGCGGCGTCGCGCGTGATATCGGTGAAGCCGGCGCCTTTGGTCGCGACCGTCAAGGTCGCCGCCGTCATCAGTTGCGGCGCGATATTTGTAATGGCGGAAAGCCGGGCCACCTCCGGTTCATGTCCGATTCATGTTCATGTCTTTTCTTTGCGCCATTGCTCCAGCATGTCGACCAGGCGCCGCCAGGCATCGTCGATCAACGCCTTGGCGCGGTTGAGATCGTCGCGGTTCGGCAGTTTCAGTTCACCTTGCTTCGACGGCGGCACGGTTTCCGGCGGGCGCGGCGGCAGCAGCGCGCTGCCGCGCAAATCCGCGACTTCCTTGTTCAGACTTTCGACTTGCGCCTGCAGACGTGCGATTTCGCCGTCGAGCGCGGCGCGATCGTCCGGCACCGCCTGGCACGCCCAGCCCACCGTCCGCGCGCTGCACAGGCTGACTTGTCCGGTATCGCTATCGAGGCGGAGCACGCCGTCGCTCACCTTGGTGAAATGGAAGCGCTGTCCCGTCATATCCAAGCCAGACTTGTTCCACGGCGGTCCACGATCGGCGGGTTTGTCGTCGATACCGGGCGGCACGGCGTCATCCGCAACCGCCATCGCCGCGCAACCGGCCAGCGCAACGGCAAAAGCGATGCCGCCGATTGTCCTCGTCATGATTTCCTCCATCGCCCGCATCTTAGGACGCCAACATTGGCACTAGCGCGGCAGAACACCGTCCAAACTTCATCAATCGTGGCGCAACAAGTTTGCCCCAATAACGCAAAATGCCAACAAGAAAATCCACGCATTGTTCCTGATTTCAAAGCGTTATCCGCGAGTTTCGGTTTCTTGACTCGCATATTCACGCTCAGTATGGTCCGCGCGAATTTGGGCGGCGGAATCGCGGATGTTCTGATCCGGGCAGGTCGAAAGCATGGCTGACGACACGCCACAGCCAGACAACCGGCCGGACGAGGAAGCTGCTCTCGCCGCGAGGCTTTCGCGTCTCGGCACTCGGCTCAACCAGGTGAGCCGGTCTTCCGAACACGGCTCCGCGCCGCGCCAGGCCGTCGACACGACGGCGATGGCGCGCGGCTTTCGGCTTTCAACCGAACTGGTTGCAGGCGTGTTGGCCGGGGCGGGACTTGGCTGGCTGCTCGACCGCTGGCTCGGCAGCTCGCCGTGGGGGCTGATTGTTTTTCTGCTGCTCGGCTTCGCAGCCGGCGTTTTGAATGTAATGCGCGCGGCGGGCGTCGTGCGCGAAAACGACAGGACCGACTGAATACGATGGCCGCCGATCCGATCCACCAGTTCAACATCATCAATCTGTTTCCGGTCGCCAAGATCGGCGCGACCGACATCGCCTTCACCAATTCGGCAGCCTTCATGCTGGTGGCGGCGACCGGCATCACTGTCTTCCTGCTCGGCGCCACCGCGAAACGCCGGATGGTCCCAAGCCGCCTGCAATCGGCCGCCGAACTATCCTACGAATTCGTCGCCGACACGGTGCGCAGCACCGCCGGCTCGGAGGGCATGAGGTTTTTCCCGTTCGTCTTCACCCTGTTCATGTTCGTTCTGACGCTCAATATGATCGGGCTCATTCCCTACACCTTCACGGTAACGAGCCACATCATCATCACCGCGGCGCTAGCGATCACAGTGTTCCTGCTGGTGCTGGGTTACGGTCTCTATTCGCACGGCCTGCACTTCTTCAATCTGTTCGTGCCAAAAGGCGTGCCGATTTACATCCTGCCGCTGATCGTATTCATCGAAATTCTTTCGTTCCTGTCGCGGCCAATCTCGCACAGCGTGCGGCTGTTCGCCAATATGCTGGCCGGCCACATCACGCTCAAAGTATTCGCCGGCTTCATCCTGCTGCTCGGCAGCCTTGGTTTTCTCGGCTGGATGGGCGCGGCGCTGCCGTTTTTCATGATCGTCATTCTCACCGCCCTCGAAATGCTGGTGGCGTTCCTGCAAGCCTATGTGTTTGCCATCCTCACCTGCATTTATCTCAACGACGCCATTCATCCGGGCCATTGAGGCCCGGCGGCGCAACGCAAGAGGAGTTTGTTATGGATCCAGTGGCAGCAAAATACATCGGTGCCGGCATTGCCTGCATCGGTATGGGCGGCGCCGGCGTCGGCGTCGGCATCATTTTCGGCAACTATCTCGCCGCCGCGCTGCGCAACCCGTCCGCCGCGCAGGGCCAGTTCGGCAACCTGATCTTCGGATTCGCCATCACCGAAGCGCTCGGCATCTTCTCGCTGCTGATCGCGCTGCTGCTGCTGTTCGCGCTCTAGGCCAAAGCCAACCGGACCAAAAGGCGATGGCGACCGAAGCTCATACCGAAGTAGCTGGCGGCGAGCACAAGGGCGCGTTTCCGCCCTTCAACTCGACCACCTATGCCTCCCAACTGATATGGCTCGTCATCACCTTCGTGGCGCTTTATGCGCTGATGTCGAAGGTGGCCTTGCCACGGGTCGGACGCATCATCGACGAGCGGCAGAAGCGGATCGCCGGCGATCTTGCCGCGGCGGAAAGCCTGAAGCAACAGTCCGATGCGGCGGTCGCTGCCTACGAGAAGGCACTGGCCGAGGCGCGTAACCGCGCGCAGTCGATCGCCAACGAAACCCGCGAGTGGCATGCCGCCGAAGCGGACAAGCGCCGCAAGGCGCTCGAAGATCAGCTCAACGCCCGGTTGGCCGCCGCGGAAAAAACCATTGCCGCCACCAAGCTGTCAGCCATGAACAATGTGCGCGGCATCGCCGCCGACGCCGCCAAGGCGATCGTCGAACGGCTGATCGGCACCGCGCCCGGCGACCAGGCGGTCGACGCGGCGCTCGCCGACGTGCTCAATCGCTGAGGCCCCGGAATGGAATTCGACGCCGAATTTTTCGTTGCCGTCGCCTTTGTGGTGTTTATCGCGGGGCTCGGCTACCTCGGCGTGCATAAAACCATCACGCGCTCGCTCGACCAGCGCCGCGACCGCATCAAGGCCGAACTCGATGAAGCGGCACGGCTGAAGGACGAGGCGATGGCGCTGCTCGGCGAATACCAGCGCAAGCGGCAGCAGGCCGAAAGCGAGGCGCAGTCGATCATTGCCGGCGCTAAGGCGGAAGCCGAACGGCTCGCGGTCGAGGCCAAAGCCAAGGCGGAAGAATTTGTCGCCCGCCGCACTAAGATGGCGGAAACCAAGATCGCCCAGGCCGAAGCCCAGGCGGTCGCCGACGTGCGCGGCGCCGCCGCCGATGCGGCTGTCGCGGCAGCCGAGAAAATCCTTGCCGAGCAGGCTAAGGGGCAGATGGCCGGCGAACTGGTCGCCAAGGGCATCGAAGATGTCCGCAAAAAGCTGAATTAGGGGCCGGCCTAAGCGACTCAATTCGCTTGCCTTTCCGGGCGGTTTCCCCGTAGTTCCCAAGCGTCCCCCAAGCGCTGTATCACACCGCATTTGCCGTTCGCACCGCCCGCACTATTCTCCCCGCACTGATTCGCTGGCATTTGTAGCGTTTTTAGTCGCGTTCCGGGTTTTGGGGCCTAGGGACCACGCTTGGTCATTTTCGATTGCAACGGTGTTTTGGTTGAAAGCGAGCAGCTCGCCACGGCTGTCGTCTCGCAGGAATTCATGCGCGCCGGGTTCGCGCTGACCCCCGACGTCGTCGCGCGCTATTTCACCGGCCGCCGCCCCGCCGATATGTTTGCCGAAGTCGAACTGGCAGCCGGCCGCAAGCTGCCGGCGAATTTCGCCGTCACAGTCGCCAGCGCGACGTTGCGCCGTTTCCGCCAGGAATTGCGGCCGACCGCGCACGCCGCTTACGCGCTGAGCTGGCTGCGCGGGCCGAAATGCGTGGCGTCGTCTTCCTCGCTCGATCGCATGCGGGTCAGCCTGGAATGCACCGACCTGATCCGCTTTTTCGAGCCATATCTGTTTTCGGCGGGCGACGTGCGGCACGGCAAGCCGTCGCCGGATTTGTTTCTGCACGCGGCCGCGACGATGCGGGTGAAGCCGTCCGATTGCATCGTCGTCGAGGATTCCGCGGTCGGAGTAACAGCCTGCGTTGCGGCGGGCATGAACGTGATCGGCTTCGTCGGCGGCAGCCATGCCGGCTTTAATCTCGGCGCGCATCTGGCGGCGGCCGGCGCGCGCACGGTCATTGCCGACCTGCGGGCGCTCAAAGGCGCGGTGATTGATCTGCGCGGCTGGTGACTAACGCCTGCGCCGCGGTTTCGCCGCCGCTTTCGGCCGCTCGTTCAACGCGTTCGGATCGAACCCGACATACACAATATAAGAATCGATATTGCCGAGCGGTTGCGGCAGCGGGAACGCGATCTCGGAATCAATGTGGGTGAAATTCACAAAGGGCGCGCCATCGCCGACCGTGACGGGAATTCGGACCAGTTTCGACAGCACCGTCTTGGCCTGCGGGCCTTCCTGCACCACCGCGAGGCGCAGCGGAACGTCGAGCTGCCCGGGGCCGCCGGCCGGACCGACGATGACGCGGCCTTCGATGCCAACCTTCATCGTCATGGTCCCGGCGGCGACGTGGCACTCGCGCGCCGTGCGCACGATAGTGCCCTGATAGCGCAGTTCGAGCGCCGATGGATCGCTCGCAGCCGTGGACTTGGCAGCGAGCGACAGTGTCGAAGCCCCGGAGCGCACCGTAACGCCCGGGCATTCGACATCATCATCGCCAATGCTTGCGTTCGGCGAGGCGTTGGTAGCTACCACTTTTTCCGTCGACGACGAGCCGAACAGATTGAGGCTGGAGGTCGAGCAGCCGCCCGCCATTAGAGTTAGCGTCAGCAAGCCGGTGCGCGCGGCAGGAGCGATTCCAAAAAAACCTATCCGACGCATTGCTGATCCCGTGCCTGTCCGTTTCGCTACGCGAAGGTTATAGCAATTCAAGCATGGCGAACCAAAGGCAGGTTATTGCGCCGGTTCGTCCTTAAGTCGGGCAAAAAGCAAGTGATCGGCCCAAACACCGTTGATGCAAAGATACTGCTTCGCATAGCCTTCGCGCCGGAAGCCGGTCTTTTTCAGCAGTGCGACCGATGCCGCGTTGTCGGGGATGCAGGCCGCTTCCAGCCGGTGCAGCCGCAGCGAGCCGAATGCGAAGGGAATAAGCGCCCGCACCGCCGCGCTCATATGGCCGCGCCGCGTGAACGGCGCGCCGATCCAGTATCCGATGCTGCCGGCCTGCGCGACGCCGCGTCGCAGATTGGCGAGCGTGAGGCCGCCGATCAGGACATTGTCTTGCGCGCGGAAAATCAGGAACGCGTAAGCCTGGTCGGTGCGTTGATCCTCGACATAGCGTTTGAGCCTGCGTCGAAACGCGCCCCGGGTGAGATCGTCGGCCGGCCAGATCGGCTCCCAGGGTGTGAGGAAAGCGCGGCTGGCTTCCCGCAATTCCGCCCATTCGGAAAAATCTGTCATTTGCGGCGTGCGCAAGATCACGCCATCTCCGGTGATAGCCGGGGCCGGCTCGTTCATCGTAACGCTGCGGAAAAACGCCATATTCAACAATCGCGTTGCGGGATCGCCCGGCGCCGTGGTCATGCCGCGCGGCGCGCGAGACTTTCCGCGATTGCCGCGGTGCTTTCAAGGCCGCTGCCGGGCCCCAGCGCGGCAATGGCCGGACGTCCGCGCCCGATCATAGCGCGGCCGGCGGCCCGCGCGCTCTCGACCGTCACCGCCTCGACCTTGGCGACGATTTCGGCGAGCGGCATCGGCCGCCCAAAAATCATCATCTGGCGGGCGAGTTGCTCGGCGCGTGCCCCCGAGCTTTCCAGCGCCATCAGCAGGCCGGCTTTCATC
>JBPCQM010000104.1:0-9774 GCA_050998115.1 Pseudolabrys sp.
ATGCTGCGAGGTGTCGAGGTCCGTGGGTCCGGTGGCGGCCCTCTTGTTTGCGCGAACTGCGTAAACTTGAGCGCGCGTGCCACGCGGTGCCCGGCGTTCCGCGCGCCCTCTCCTTGGGGGGACCGGATTTCGGACGACGGCGCGCCCGCGCCGCAAACAATAGGGCCGACGGCGCTTGTTCGTCATTCCGGGGCGCCGCGTAGCGGCGGGCCCGGAATCCATAGCCCCGGTCCGTGATTATGGATTCCGGGCCCGCTCGTTTCACTCGCGTCCCGGAATGACAACGAGTGTTCAATTCTTCAGCCGATACCCGGTCTTGAAAATCCACCAGATCACGGCAAGACACGCGGCGAGAAATACGAACGTCATGACCACGCTGACCTCGACGCCGACGTCGGACAGTCCGAAGAAGCTCCAGCGGAATCCGCCGATCAGATAGACCACCGGATTGAACAACGTGACTTTCTGCCAGAACGGCGGCAGCACGCTGATCGAATAAAAACTGCCGCCGAGAAAGGTTAGCGGCGTGATGATGAGGAGCGGAATGATCTGGAGCTTCTCGAAACCGTCGGCCCAGATGCCGATGATGAAGCCGAGCAGGCTGAAGGTCACCGCGGTCAACACCAGAAACGTAAGCATCCAGAACGGATGATCGATATGGACCGGCACGAACAGGCCGGAGGTCGCGAGAATGATGACGCCAAGAATGATCGACTTGGTCGCCGCCGCGCCGACGAAGCCCAGCACGATTTCGAGAAACGACACCGGCGCCGACAGATGCTCGTAGATGGTGCCGACGAAGCGCGGAAAATAAATGCCGAACGAGGCGTTCATCACGCTTTGGGTGAGCAGCGTCAGCATGATGAGGCCCGGCACGATGAAGGCGCCGTAGCTGACGCCCTCGATTTCGGTGATGCGCGAGCCGATCGCGGCGCCAAACACCACGAAATACAGCGAGGTCGAGATCACCGGCGACACGATGCTTTGCATCAGCGTGCGGCCGGTGCGCGCCATTTCAAATTTGTAGATGGCCTTGACGGCGCGAAGGTTCATCATCGCTCGCTCACCAGGTTGACGAAAATATCCTCGAGCGAGCTTTGCGTGGTGTTGAGGTCGCGGATCCGGATGCCGGCTTTGCTCAGCTCACCGAGCAGCGTCGCGACGCCGGTGCGCTCGGCTTTGGTGTCATATTCGTAAATCAGCTCGCGGCTATCCTCGCCGATTTTCAGCGCGAATGCCGAAAGCCCCGCCGGAACCGCGTCAAGTTTTTCGTGGACCTGCAAGCTGAGCCGCTTTTTGCCGAGCTTGCGCATCAATTCGGCCTTGTCTTCGACCAATATGATCTTGCCCTTGCTCATGACGCCGACGCGGTCGGCCATCAGTTCGGCCTCTTCGATGTAATGCGTGGTCAGGATGATGGTGACGCCGGAGGCGCGCAGCGCCCGCACCGCTTCCCACATGTCCTTGCGCAATTCGACGTCGACGCCGGCGGTCGGCTCGTCGAGAAACAGGATCTGCGGCTCGTGCGCCAGCGCTTTGGCGATCAGCACGCGCCGCTTCATGCCGCCGGACAGCGTCATGATCTTGGAGTCTTTCTTGTCCCACAGCGAAAGCTCTTTCAGCACCTTTTCGATATGCGCCGGGCTGTGCGGCTTGTTGAACAGGCCGCGGGAAAAGCTCACGGTCGCCCATACGGTCTCGAAGGCGTCGGTGGTAAGTTCTTGAGGCACCAGGCCGATCAACGAGCGGGTGATGCGGTAGCCCGAGACGATATCGTGGCCATCGACGGTGACGCTGCCTTCGCTCGGCCGCACGATGCCGCAGACGATGCTGATCAGCGTGGTCTTGCCGGCGCCGTTCGGTCCGAGCAGCGCGAAGATTTCGCCGCGCTTGATCTCGAGGTTGACCGCCTTGAGCGCGTGGAAGCCAGAGGCATAGGTCTTCGACAAATTGACGATGGAAATCATGCGGGCTGTTTGCAGAATTTTGCGCCGCGCGGCAAGGGCGTTGCTGGGGCGTCAGTGAGGCATTAGTGCGGCGGCATTCCCGTGCCGATTGCATCGCGCCGGCGGGGCGAATAGCATTGCGGAAAATCAATCGTCTTAACGGGAGCGATGCGTCATGGCGTACAAAATCCTTTTGATGGGCGCGTCCTACGGGTCGCTGCTGGCTTCCAAATTGCTGTTCGGCGGCCATTCGATCCATCTGGTCTGCCTGCCGGCGGAAGCCGACCTCATCAACGCCGAGGGTTTCAAAGTCCGCCTGCCGGTGCGCGGCCGCCAGGATCCCGTTTTGCTGGAATCGCAAAAGCTGCCCGGCAAGGTAACGGCGGGCGGCGCGGCCGGCGTCAATCCGAACGACTACGATTTGATCGGGCTCTGCATGCAGGAGCCGCAATACCGCTCGGCCGGCGTTCGCGAATTGCTCGACGCCGTCGGCAAGTCCCGCGTGCCCTGCATGTCGATCATGAACATGCCGCCGCTGCCTTACGTCAAGCGCATCCCGGGCCTCGACTATGCGCCGCTGGAGGCCGCTTACACCGATCCGCGCGTCTGGGATTCGGTCGACCCCAAGAAGATCACGCTCAACAGCCCCGATCCGCAGGCCATTCGTCCGCCCGACGGCAAGGCGAATGAACTGCTGGTCACGCTGCCGACCAACTTCAAGTGTGCACGCTTCGAGGACGACCAGGATACCGCGATCATCCGCCAGCTCGAGAAGGACGTCGAAGCCGCGCGGTTCGACACGCCGGAAGGCAAGATCGAACTGCCGGTCAAGCTCAAGGTCTACGACTCGATTTTTGTGCCGCTCGCGAAATGGTCGATGCTGCTGGCCGGCAATTACCGCTGCATCACCAAGGACGGCATGCGCACCGCGCAGGAAGCGGTGCACAGCAATCTCGACGAGTCGAAGTCGGTGTACAACTTCGTGGTTGACCTGTGCGTCAAGCTCGGCGCCAAGCCCGAAGACCTCGTGCCGTTCGAGAAATACGCCGCCGCCGCGCAGAGCTTGACGCGCCCGGCCTCGGCGGCACGCGCGATCAACAATGGCGCGCCGAATATCGAGCGCGCCGACAAGCTGGTGCAGTTGATCGCCAAACAGGAGGGCATGAGCAACGCGGCGATCGACGCGCAGGTGGCGCTGGTCGATGCGCGGCTCGAAGCCAACCGGAAGAAGGCGGCAGCGGCTTGAGGCAGGCTGTTAGGCCCGCCTCGATTGGGGAAAACCCGCCGGTTGCTGTGATCTCGGCGCCACAGCGAGCGCACATTTTTTCATGAATTGGTCGCCAACGGGCCGAGTCGCCTAAGAAGGCAGCAATTGCCGCTGGTTTCGTCTTGTCCGCATCGAAGCCAAGCCCTCTAGATCGCAGCCGATACACGTCCTGTGGCGTACGGGATTTGCGAGAGGCCGGGCTCAGTACGCTCCAGCGATAGGCGAACCGTACCGGCGCAGCGCCGGTCGAAACCTAAACAGGGGCAGGGGTATGAAGAAAATTGCTTTGGTTGTCGCGGCGGTGGCGCTCTCCGGGTCGTGCGCTCTCGCGGCCGATATGCCGGTCAAGGCCGGCAAGATTGCCGCCGCGCCGGCGCCCTCACCGTGGGACGTCGCGTTCGGTGGCGCGATCATGAACGACTACATATTCCGCGGCATCACGCAGTCGGACCACAAGCCGTCGGTCGCTGCTTATTTCGAGCCGCGCTACAATCTCAATCCGAACTTGCAGCTTTACGCCGGCATCGCCGGTGAAAGCATTAAGTTTGCGAACAACGCCGCGGCTGAAATCGACTTCTACGCCGGCGTGCGGCCGACCTTCGGCGCCTTCGCCTTCGATTTCGGCTTCTTCTACTATTATTATCCCGGCGGGCAGTGCTATGGCACTGGCCCAAACCAGGCGCTCGGCCCGGGTTGCGTCGCCGGCGGCATTCCGCTCAACGGCAACGTCGCCAAGGCGTCCGCCAGCTTCTACGAAGTTTACGGCAAGGTCAGTTACACCTGGGCCGATTGGGCGTTCGGCGGAAACTTCTATTATTCACCGAACTTCCTCAACCTCGGCGCCGACGGCGAATATCTCTCGGGCACCGTCAAGTACACGGCTCCCGCCGCGATGGCGTTGTGGAGCGGCAAGGTCGGCTGGTACGTGTCGGGCGAGTTCGGCCGCCAGTGGCTGGGCACCAGCGACGCGTTCTACGGCTGTGCGATCGGCGCGCCGGGCGTCGGCTGTGGCGCCGACAATCCGAACGGCATCCCGTACAAGGACTACAATACCTGGAACGTCGGCGTCGGCTTCACGTACAAGGTGTTCACGCTGGACCTGCGCTACAGCGACACCAATCTCAACAAAGGCGATTGCAACGCCTTCACCAGCGACTCGACCGCGACCGGCATCGCCAACCAGACTGCGATCAATGCCGGGCCCGGATCGAACTGGTGCGGTGCGCGGTTTATCGCCAAGCTGTCGGCTGATCTGACGCTGGGTAGCCTGAAGTAAAAATCGAATCCGGCTGCGTCGGTCAGGTTGCCGGCGCCAGGCTGGCTTCCCGCAGCTCGTAATGGTCGCCCTCGCGCGTCATCGCCAGCCGGCGCTGATGAAATGCGGCGAGCGTGCTGCGATGGCCGATCGAGACGATCGCGGTCGTCTTGAGCCGCGCTTCGAGCAGCCGGTAGAGCGCGGCCTCGGAGGCTTCATCGAGCGAAGCGGTAGCCTCGTCGAGAAACAGGAAATCGGGCGCATGCAGGATGGCCCGCGCGATGCCGAGCCGTTGCTGCTCGCCGAGCGACAACATCCGGTTCCAGTGCGCCTGCTCCTCGATGCGGGGGGCGAGCGCCGGTAGGCCGACCGCGGCGATCACTTCGGCCACGCGAGCCTGGTCGAACGTGCCGGGCTCGGCCGGGTAAATCACCGCCGCGGCCAGCGAGGCGATAGGGAAATACGGCCGCTGCGGCAGCGCCATCACTTTGGCATTGGCGGGCAGCGCGACCGCGCCGTCGCCAAACGGCCAGATGCCGGATATCGCGCGGAACAAGGTCGACTTGCCGGAGCCTGACGGGCCGGTGACTAGCACGCGCTCGCCCGCCGCGATGCTCAACCCTTTGGCATGGACCAGCGGCGCGCCGTCCGGCAGCCGGACCGCGAGGTCGTTGAAAGCGATCGCGTCCGCGCCGCTCAGCGTGAGTGCGATCACCGGCGGGGTAATTGCCACGCTTCGCGCGGTCGCGACCGCCTGATCGAACCCCGAAAGCCGCTCGATCACCGCGCGCCATTCGGCAAGAGAGCGGTAGGCGGTGATGAAGAAAGACAGCGAACTCTGCACGCTGTTAAAGGCCGAGGCGGTCTGCATTAGTCCGCCGAGCTGAACGGCGCCGGCAAAATAGGCGGGGCTCACCACGATATAGGGGAACACGATCGACGCCTGCGAATAGCCCGCGGTGAGAAAAGTGAGCTTCTTGGTCCGCGACATAATCGCCATGTAGTTCGCCACGATATTGGCAAACCGCATCAGCAGCCGGTCGCGCTCGGCGGGTTCGCCCTCCAGCAGCGCGATTTGCTCCGAGTTCTCGCGCACCCGCACCAGATTAAAACGGAAGTCGGCCTCGTAGCGTTGCTGCGTAAAATTCAAAGCAATGAGGGCGCGGCCGATCAGATGCGTCAGCACGGTGCCTACGGCCGCGTAGATAAGCGCCGCCCAGACCAGATAGCCGGGAATGATCAAGGTCATGCCGAACACTTGCAGCGGCGCGGTGGCCGACAGCGCCCACAAAATGATGACGAAAGAAGCTAATGTCACGATCGCGCCGAGCAGGCCGACGCCGATCGAAAGCGTGCGCTCGATGAACATTAGAATGTCTTCGGCGATGCGCTGGTCAGGATTGTCGGCGGCATCACCCAGCAACTGCATGCGGTAGTGGTTGGCGCCGGCCAGCCAGTGATCGAGATAGGCGCGCGTCATCCATCGCCGCCAACGGATCTGCAGCCACTGATTTAAATAGATCTGATAGACCGCGAGCACGATATAGGCGGCGGCGAGCCCGCTGAAATACAAGAGCTGATAGACGAAGGCGTCCCAGTTGCGGTCCTGCAGCGCGTTGTAGAAGGCATTGTTCCACTGATTGAGCAGCACCGTGATGCCGACAATCGACAGTTCGATGGCGATCACCGCCGACAGCAGAACGCGCCCCGCCACGCGATCCTCGGAGCGGAAATACGGACTGGCGAGCCGCCAGATGGTGGCGAGAGTCGTTAGCAGGCCGGTCATGAAGGCTCCTGTTGCTGCGCTCGCCAGATGCGCAAGCGATGCATAAGTAGGTCGGTTGCTACCTTGTAATGGCCGGGATGAGGCGGCGTCCTTATCTATTCTCGCGATATTCGCCGAAAAAATGGGCGAAGGCGCAAATGCCCGGACACGGCTGCGTTCAGGTTGGCACGTCTAGGATCGCCGAATAAAATTCAGGTAAAACCTCATTGGAAATTGGCAGGAGGTAGTTATTTCCGAAAAATCAGGTGCTTCCACGCTGACGGCATACAGCGCGAGTGAAGCTGTCAAGGCGATGCGCGAGGGCGACCTTACGGCGGAACGCTACGTCGGCGCGTGTCTAGACCGCATCACGCAGCGTGAGCCGGAAGTTCAGGCCTTCATCCATCTCGACCCGGAAATCGCGCTGGCGCAGGCGCGCGCGCTTGATGGGCGCCGCCGTGACGGTCAGCCGCTTGGCCCGCTGCACGGCGTTCCGGTGGCGATCAAGGATATCTTCGATACCAAGGATTATCCGGCCGAATGCGGCTCGCCTTTGATGAAAGGCAACCGGCCGGCGCAGGACGCCGCCGCGGTTGCCCGGTTGCGCGCGGCCGGCGCGGTTATTATCGGCAAGACCGTCACCACCGAGTTCGCCTATTTTCATCCGGGGCCGACCCGCAATCCGCATGATGGCGAACGCACGCCTGGCGGCTCGTCGTCGGGATCGGCGGCGGCGGTCGCCGCCGGCATGGTGCCGCTTGCGATCGGCTCGCAGACCAACGGCTCGGTCATCAGGCCGGCGGCGTTTTGCGGCGTTTATGGTTTCAAGCCGACCCACGGCTCGATCTCGCGGGCGCGCACACTCATCCTTTCTCACGCGCTCGACCATGTCGGCGTATTCGCCCGTTCGCTGGCCGACTGTGCGCTGATCCTCGACGTGCTCGCCGGCTATGACGCGGAAGATCCGGACAGCCGCCGCGCCGCGCCACAGTCTTTTCGTGCCGCGATGGCCGGCAAGCCGCCAGTTTCACCGCGGCTGGCTTTTGTGCGAACGCCAGTCTGGGAGAAGGCCGACGCTGAAACCCGCGCCGCCTTCGAGGCGCTTGCGAAAAAGCTGGGCGATGCCGTTCATTCGGTTGATCTGCCTGAATCCTTTGCCGAAGCATGGGACGATCATCGCGCGATCATGGCGGCCGACATGGCGCGCAACCTCGGCGAACTGGTCGGGCGCGGCGGCGACGCCTCGTCGAGCCAGCAGTTGCGTGACTTGCTCGCCGAAGGTAAAAAAATCGGCGAAGCGCGATATCGCCAGGCGCGAGACAACGCGCTGCGCTACGCCGAAGGTCTCGCTGACATTTTCAAGAATTGCGATGCGATTCTGACGCCGTCTGCGCCCGGCGTTGCGCCGAAAGGCACCGCCACCGGCAATCCGGCGTTCAATTCGTTGTGGACGCTGACCGGCCTGCCGGCGGTGACACTGCCGCTGCTGCACGGCGAGGGCGGCATGCCGCTCGGCGTGCAGCTCGTGGGCGCTGCGGGCGAGGACGCGCGGTTACTGGGAACCGCCCGCTGGCTGACCGAGACGCGCGCGAACTAAGCCGGATTGCTCGCTATCCGGCGCTCGTTTTTGGCAAAGCCACGATCATGTCGAGCTCGACGCGGGCGCCCGGTGAGCTCAGTTGATTGATGCAGATCATGGTGCTGGCCGGCCGCCAGTCGCCGAAATATTCACGCATGGTCTTGTGCATGCCGTCGCCGTCGCGGATGTCGGTCAGATATTTGGTGATCTTGACGACGTCCTTCCAATCGGCGCCGACCTCGTCGAGGATCGACTTGATCGCCTCCATGGCGTTGCGGGTCTGATCTTCGATCGCGTGCGGATGAACATGCTCCTCGTCGCGATGCGGATGGTGATGATAGAGCGTTGATGCCGTAGCGCCCGAAATGAACATCAGGTCGCAGGCGCCGACGATATGGACCGCGGGCGCATAAGGCATTTTATCGGCCTGCGCGGGGTCCGGATGGATCACTTTCAAGTCGAAGGTGCGCTTGCCGGCGGGTTTGTTCATGGAAGGCTCTCCTGCGATGTCAAAACAGCCTAGTCGTTTCGCCAATGGCCTAGCCAGATGTCAATGGCGTCCTGGATTTTCGTGACGACGATGCCGAGCACCGCCAGCACGATCAGCACCGCGAATACCTGCTCGGTTTCCAGCACTTGCCCGGCCAGATAAAGCCGCGCGCCCAAACCGACTTTGCCGACCACCATTTCGGCGGCGACCACCAGAATGATCGAGACGCCGAGCCCGAGCCGGATGCCGGCGAAAATGGCCGGTATTGCGCTCGGCAACAGGACGTGCCGCACGATCTGGCGCGGCTTGGCGCGCAGGTCGCGCGCGGCAAGCACGAGGCCGGGATCGCACTGGCGGATGCCCAGCACCGTATTGATGATCACCGGGAAGATCGCCCCGAGCGCGCTGATGGTCAGCATGAAGGGGCCGCCGGTGCCGAGCCAGATGATCAGCAGCGGGATCAGCGTGACTTTCGGCAGCGGATAAAGCGCGGCGATATAAATGTCGCAAATCGCGCGCACGCGTTCAGACGTCGCCATCCAGATGCCGATAGCGACGCCGAGCACCACTGCGATGGCAAAGCCGGCAAATATCCTCCACAGCGTCACCAGAAGATCGTAGGTCAGCCCGCCGGTGTGGAACATCTCGATTAGCGCGCGCATGATGCCACTCGGCCGCGGCAGGTAGATCGGATTGAGCTGGGCGATCTGGACGATGATCTCCCAGGCCAGCAGCGCGCCGGCGACCGACAGCCAGGCGAGCGTGCGCGGCTCGGCCAGGAAGGCGACTAATCCCTTCGGGCCAGGAGACGCCGGTGCTGCTTCAACGATGCGTTCGCTCATGACTCAGGCCGCATCCGATTCACTTTTCATCGTTCGCAACACTTCGTCGCGCAGCAGGCCGTAGATGGTGTCGAAGAGCCTGCTGTAACGAGGATCATGCGTCGTCGCGAGGCTGCGCGGCCGCGCCAGATCGACGGGGAGATTGGCGGCAACGCGGCCGGGCCGCGCCGTCATCACGACGATCGTATCGGCGAGCAGGATCGCTTCCTCAATCGAATGCGTCACCAGAATGGCGGTCGTACCTGCGGTTTCGACCAGGCCCGCCAGCTGTTCCTGCAGCACGAGGCGGGTTTGCGCATCGAGCGCGCCGAACGGTTCGTCGAGCAACAAGACCTCAGGCTCCATCACCAACGCGCGGGCAAGCCCGACGCGCTGGCGCATGCCGCCGGACAATTGACGCGGATATTTGTCCTCAAAGCCGGTGAGATCGACGCGCCCCAGCGCCTTGCGCGCCCGGCCGATGCGCTCGGCGCGCGGCACGCCGGTGACTTCCAGCCCGAACGCGACATTCTCGATCACCGTGCGCCACGGAAACAGGTTAAACGCCTGCCAGACGGTTGCCATCTCCGGCGGCAGCGCGGCCGGCGCGCCGCCGGGAGCGATAACGAGTCCGCAGCCCCGGTTGGGTTC
>JBPCQM010000120.1:0-17824 GCA_050998115.1 Pseudolabrys sp.
CCCGGCTGCAGCTTGATCTCGATGCCGGCGCGCAATTCACCGTTATGCGGCGCGCCGGCAATCAGCCGCATCGACGAGCGTGTGTCGTCCGCCCACGGCGAGGCGTCGCCGGCGCGAGCCGCAATCGGCGACAGCCACATAACGGCCAGCACCACAATCAACGCGAGCGATTCGCCAATGGCTTTCATGACAGTTCGTTTAGGCATTCCGGGCAGGCGATGCCACTGAATTCGTTGTGAGCGGGAGTGACTGCCCGTCGCGCGAACCCGCTGTTTCGCCATAATTTCCGTGCCCTATCGGCGGGCAGTTGGATTGAACTTTTTCCCCGCGCTTTCGTTTTCAATCCAGCGTTCCTCAGGTAACCTTTTCCATGCGTCAGATACGCAAAACGTCTGCCAAGGCTTCGAAGACCACGGCTTCCAAGACCAAGGCGCGTGGCTATCTCGACGGCCAGATGCTGATCGCGATGCCGGCGATGAGCGACGAGCGTTTTTCGCGCAGCCTGATTTACATTTGCGCGCACTCGACCGAGGGCGCGATGGGCATCATCGTCAATAACGCCGCGGCCAATATCAGCTTCCCGCAACTGCTGGTGCAGCTTGAAGTCATTCCCGCCGCCGATCGCATTCAACTGCCGGTCCGCGCGGAAGCGGTGAAGGTGCTCAAGGGCGGCCCGGTCGAGACCGGCCGCGGCTTCGTGTTGCACTCGGCGGATTTCTTCATCGAGAATTCGACGCTGCCGATCGACGAAGGCATTTGCCTCACCGCGACGCTCGACATCCTCAATGCGATCGCGCGCGGTAACGGGCCGGCCAGCGCCATTCTGGCGTTGGGCTATGCCGGCTGGGCGCCGGGGCAGCTTGAAAATGAAATTCAGCAGAACGGCTGGCTGCACTGCGCCGCCGACAGCGAACTGGTTTTTGGCACCGACACCGAAGCCAAATACGACAAGGCGCTACGGAAAATAGGCATCGATCTCGGCCAGTTGTCCAGCCAGGCCGGACACGGTTGAGATTTTACGCCGGTCGCGCCGCCAGCGCGGCCAAGCCCTTGCGTTCGCCAGTCAGCAAGTTAGTAGCCTTCTCGACCGTCATCGGCTCGCCGAACGCGTAGCCCTGCGCGTATTCGCAACCGAGTTGATAAAGCTCGACCGCGTCGGAATCGGTTTCCGCGCCTTCCGCCACGACCTCCATTCCCAGATCGTGCGCCAGCGCGATGATCGAACGCAAGATCACCGGACGGGTGCCGCGGGCGGTGGTGCGCACGAATGACTGATCGATCTTGATGGTGTCGAACGGGAAACGCTGCAGGTAGGACAGCGAGGAATGCCCGGTGCCGAAATCGTCGAGTGCAAGACCGGCGCCGAGCTCACGCATGCGGGTGAGCATCTGCGCGGCGTGTTCCGGATTTTCCATCACCAGCGATTCGGTGAGTTCGAGCTTGAGCGTGCCGCGGGTGACGGAGGAACGCGCCAACACGGTGCGCAGATCGTGGATCAAATCGTGGCGCAACAGTTGTCGTGACGAGACATTGACGCTGGCGAAGATTTGCTCGCGGCCGCGGCCGGAGCGCTGCCAGGTCGAAAGCTGCCTTGCCGTGCGGTCCAGCACGAACAGGCCGAGATCGACGATCAGGCCGATTTCCTCGGCGATGTTGATGAACTCGGCCGGCGACAGGCGGCCGAGCTTCGGATGATCCCAGCGCGCCAGCGCCTCGAAACCGGCGACCGCCCGATCTTCCAGCCGCACGATCGGTTGGTACAAAATGACGATCTCCTCGCGCTCGATGGCGCGGCGCAATTCGGATTCCATCGTCAGGCGGTCGGTCTTGCGCGAGCGCATCGCCGGCTTGAACACTTCGATGCGGTCGCCGCCGACGCGCTTGGCGTAATACATCGCGAGTTCGGCGTCCTTAAGCACTTCCTCGGTGCGATGCGGCTGGCTGTCGGCGAGCGCCAGGCCCATCGAGGCGGTCAGGAAGATTTCACGGTCGTTAAAGGCGATCGGCGCGCGCAGCGTTCGCCGCAAGGTTTCGGCGAAGGCAACGATGCGAGCCGGCTCCTTTTCGGACAACAGAATGAGCGCGAACTGGTCGCCGGCGAGCCGCGACAGCGTGTCCTGCGGCTTCAGGAGCCGCGTCAGCCGCCGCGCCATGGTGAGCAAGATTGAATCGCCAACCGCGATGCCGACCGAATCGTTGACCTGCTTGAATCGGTCGATGTCGATCACCATTATGGTCGGGCGAATCGTTGGATCGCTGCGTGCAAAGGCGAACGCGGCTTCCATGCGGTCGAGAAACAATTCGCGGTTCGGCAGCCCGGTAAGATTGTCGTGCACGGCGTCGAACAGCAGCCGTTCCTCGGCGTTCTTGAATTCCGTGACGTCGACCAGCGTGCCGACGATGCGCACGACTTCGCCATCCGAGCCGACCACCGGGCGCGCCTTGAGCGCGAACCACATGTAATGGCCGTCCGGCGTGCGCATGCGGAAATCCTGGGTCAGCCGGCCGCGCCGCTGCTCGACCACGCCGTCGAGCGAAGCGCGGAAACGGTCGCGGTCGAGCGGATGCAGCACGTCGAGCCAGCGCACCGCCGGGCCTTCGAGCGCGCCGCGCTTGAGGCCGAGGATGTGCTCGGTCTCCGGGCTGGTGAAGACTTTGTCGGCCGAGACGTCCCAATCCCAAATCATGTCGCCGGAGCCGGTCAGCGCCAAGGCGCGGCGCTCGACGTCGGAGACGATGCCATGGGTGATGCCGCCGGCGAAGGCGTGCTGCATCACGGTGAAGCCGATCAGCATCACGATCAGAACAAGGCCGCCGAGCAGCGCCGGGCCGATGATGTCATTGGTGACAATGCCGAGCACGGCGAGCGCAGCCGCAACGATCCAGACCACCAACAAGAGCCAGGTCGGAATAAGCAAAACGGCGCGGTCGAAACCGTGAGTCGACAGGTAAACTACCAGGCCAAAACCGAATACCGCGATGCCGGCGAGCGACATTCGCGCGATGCCGGAGGCGACCGACGGATCAAACACCGCGACCGCGACCAGTGCGGCGAGGCCAGCGAGCCAGGCCAGCGTGATGTGGGCATAGCGCACGTGCCATCGATTGAGATTGAGGTAAGCAAACAGGAAAACCAGCAGCGTGCCCGACAGTGTAGCCTCGCCGCAGGCACGCCAAATGCGCTCGGCGCCAGCCGACATATCGAACACCTTGCCCCAGAATCCGAAATCGATGCCGATGTAGATGAGCACCGCCCAGCCGAGCGCGGCGGCGGCGGGAAACATCACGCTGCCTTTGACCACAAACAGAATCGTCAGGAACAGCGCCAGCAGGCCGGCGATGCCGATGACGATGCCGTAATACAGCGTGAAGGAATTGACCTTGTCCTTGTAGGCGTCGGGCCCCCACAAATAGAGCTGCGGCAGCTTGTCGGTGCGCATCTCGGCCACGAATGTGATGACGGTGCCGGGATCGAGCGTGACGCGGAAAATATCGGCGGTGGCGCTCTCCTGCCGCTCCGGCCGGTCGCCTGAGGAGGGCGTGATGGCGGCGATGCGCGACAGGCCGAGATCGGGCCAGATCACGCCGGAGCCGACCATGCGGTAATGCGGCACGACGATCAGGCGGTCGATCTGCTCGTCGCTGTTATTGGTAAGCGCGAATACCGCCCAGTTGTTGCCGCCTTCGCGGGCGCGCACCTCGATCCTTCGCACGATGCTGTCGGGACCGGGCGCGGTCGAAACCTGGATGCGGTCGGTTTCGGTTTTCTGCTGAACAACGGCGTTGGTCAGATCGATCGCCGGCGCGTCAAGGCGCACGTTTACCGCCTCGACCGCGCGCGTCGGCGTGATAGCCAGCGTCGACGCAGCGAGCATAAAGCCCGCCAGCGCGGCGGCCTTCAGACGATCGAAAACAACCAATCGACATCCCCCGGCCGCGGCGCGGCGTTGATCGCTATCCGTCATTCGCCAATAGCGGATATTACCGGTAAACCCTCGAAACCCCGACAGTTTTTGGCCTGACATTGTGCCTAATTCGCGGCTCATCCCTAACGCCGAAAACGCCGGGATCGCGGGCCGCAATCAGAGTGTCAGGACGATTTTGCCGATATGGGCGCTGGTTTCGAGCCGCGCATGGGCATCGGCCGCCTTGACGAGCGGAAAGGTCGAATCGATCACCGGACGAACCTTGCCGGCGGCAATCAGCGGCAGCACGTGCTGCTCTACCGCCCGGGCGATCGCGCCCTTGTCGGCAATCGAGCGCGAACGCAGGGTCGAGCCAGTATGGTGCAGCCGCTTGAGCATGATGCGGCGGAAATCGATGGTCGCCTTCGGCGAGCCCTGGAACGCGATCTGCACGATGCGGCCCTCGACCGCGGCGGCTTCATAATTACGGGCGATGTAGTCGCCGCCGACCATGTCGAGAATGACATCAGCGCCCTCGTCGCCAGTGGCGGCCTTGGTGGCGGTGACGAAATCCTCGGTCTTGTAGTTGACCGCGATATCGGCGCCGAGCTTGCGCGCCGCCTCGCATTTTTCGGCCGAGCCGGCGGTGGTGATGATGCGGGCGCCGAATTCGCGCGCGAGCTGGATCGCGATGGTGCCGATGCCGGAGGTGCCGCCGTGCAACAGGAAAGTTTCGCCGCGCTTCAAGCCGCCGCGCTCGAACACATTATGCCAGACCGTGAATAGCGTCTCAGGGATCGCGCCGGCTTCGACCGCCGATAACGCTCCGATCGGCAGCGCATGGCTTTCATGCGCCAGGCAATATTCGGCGTAGCCGCCGCCGATCACCAGCGCCATCACGCGATCGCCGATTTCCCAGCGCGTGACGCCCTCGCCAAGCGCGGCCACCGTTCCGCAAATCTCCAGGCCGGGAATGTCCGGCGCGCCGGGCGGCGGCGGATAAAGTCCCTGGCGCTGCATCGCGTCGGGCCGGTTGACGCCGGCGGCTTCGACCTTGACCAGGATTTCGCCGGGGCTGGGACGCGGCACCGCGCGCTGCTCCGGTATCAAGACTTCCGGGCCGCCGGGCTCCCGGATCGCGATGGCGGTCATAGAGGAGGGCAGGCTGGTCATTTTGATCCTCGTTTTATGCGCGATGTCTAGGCGCGCCGCGGGGGTGTGACAACCTGCTTGGCGGCCGCTAAATTTCACCGCCTTGGAGGCTTGGATGGCTGCTGCTGAAGACGACGACCGCCCAAAGAAAAAGATCGCGCACGAGATCGGCCAGGAACTGACCTTGCTGTCGGTCGCGGAACTCAACGACCGCATCCAGTTGCTGCGTGAGGAAATCGCCCGGCTCGAGGCCGACATCAAAACCAAGCAGGTGTCGCGTTCGGCGGCCGATCAATTCTTCAAGCGCTGAGAGGTTTTCGCCTGGCGTGGCGCGATCCATTAAATTTTAACCTATCGTTAAGCTTTCCCGAATATTACTGGGCTTGTCCATCTTCATGGACATTGAGTGGCTCCTGTCCACTCTGTTTGACGCCTCCCTGTTATCAACTTTCGAGCCGCCGGGCTTCGGCGGCTCTTTTTTTGCCTCGCGGCCGGCGATTTGGCGAAAACCGCCCATATCTTAAGCTTGAATGGCAACTATAGCGGCAGCGAAGTCTGGACAGACAACGCCGCGCGCGCGATGCTTAGGTTTCACGGGATGCGTAACAGTCCCGGCCGGGTGAGGCGTAAGCGTATGAGTGAAAAGTCTCTGTTCGAGACGCAGCCGGTGTCGTTCGGCGAGCGGCTCGCGAATTCGCAGGCCTTCGCCGATTTGTTTCGTGACGGCATGGCGCTGGTCGAACAGACCGCCAGCTATCTCGACGGTGACGGCCGCCAAGACTCCAAGAAACTCGATCGCGCCGCTTCGCTCGCTTACGCCACAGAAAGCATGCGGCTGACCACGCGGCTGATGCAACTCGCCTCATGGCTGCTCTTGCACCGCGCGGTGAAGGAAGGCGAGATGTCGCTCGCCCAGGCCAGCAAGGAAAAGAGCAAGGTCAAGCTCGCGACCACCGACAGCCACGATCCGAACAATATCGAATTGCTGCCGATGCCGCTGCGCGAGTTGATCGACCGCGCGCAGAAGTTGCAGCGCAAGGTTCGCCGGCTCGACTCCACGATTCACAATCAGGGCGATGTGGCGCGAATACTGACGCCCAATCCGGTCGAGCATCAGCTCGGATTACTCAAGGCGGCGTTCGGTGCGGAAGCCGGCTAGGCAACTCACCGCGGTCCGGAAAAGCAAAACCCCGCCGAGGCGGGGTTTTTTATTGAGCCCGCGCGAATCAATCATTTCTTTTCTTTTTCTGTGCCTTCGAGGCCGAGCCCGGAAAATCTCTTCTGGAAACGCGATAGCCGGCCGCCGCGGTCGAGCAACTGCTGCTGGCCGCCGGTCCAGGCCGGATGCGATTTCGGGTCGATGTCGAGATGCAGGGTGTCGCCTTCCTTGCCCCAGGTCGAGCGGGTGGCGAATTCGGTGCCATCGGTCATCTTGACCGTGATGGTGTGATAATCGGGATGACCGTCTTGCTTCATGGCTCGTGTTCCGCAGATGACGCCGATGTGTTCGGGTGGCTGGATTTGGCGGTTCTATAGCGCAGGCGGCGCGGTGAAACAAGGCGCCGAAATTTGCCGCTGCGATTTGCCACTGGCGGGACGAAAAGGCATGGTCCCGCGCGGGCGCGCGTGTTCGAGCGAAAAATCGTGTCGGAACGATGAGCACGACCGGGAACAATGATGGGCGCGGCGGGCTCGACGCGCCGCTCGCTCCACAAACCGGGCGCAAACTCAGGGTCAAGCCGCTCGTTTTATTGCTGCCTTATGTCCGCCGCTACAGCGGCCGGGCGCTGGCGGCGCTTGCCGCGCTGATCGTCGCCGCGCTCACGACGTTAGTCGTGCCGGTCGCGGTGCGCCGGATGATCGATTTCGGCTTCTCGCAACAGGGCGTCGAACTGATCGACGGTTACTTCACCGTGATGATCGCGGTGGTGGCGGTGTTGGCGGCAGCCAGCGCGCTGCGATTTTATCTGGTCACCACGCTGGGCGAGCGCATCGTTGCGGACGTTCGCAACGACGTTTTTGCGCATTTGACCCGGCTGTCGCCGGAATTTCACGACCAGGCCAAAACGGGTGAGATGGTGTCGCGGTTGACCGCCGACACCACGCAGATCAAGTCGGCGGTCGGTGCCTCGGTGTCGCTCGCGCTGCGCAATCTGGTTTTGTTCGTCGGCGGCGCCGCGATGATGGTGGTGACCAGCCTCCGGCTGTCGGCCTTCGTGCTCGGCGCCATTCCGGTGATCGTGCTGCCGCTGGTGGCGTTCGGCCGTTCGGTGCGCCGGCGCTCGCGCACCGCGCAGGACACACTGGCGGATGCCTCGGCTTATGCGTCGGAACTGCTTGGCGCGGTGCGCACGCTGCAAGCCTTCACCAACGAGCCGATGGCGAATGCGCGGTTCTCCGGCGCAGTGGAGCGCGCCTATCGCACCGCGCGCGTTTCGACGCAGGCGCGCGCCATGCTGACCGCGATTGCGATCTTCCTGATATTCACCAGCGTCGTCGTTGTCCTGTGGGTCGGCGCGCAGGACGTGCTGGCCGGCGAGATGACGCCGGGTCGGCTCGGCCAGTTTATTCTCTATGCAGTGTTCGCCGCCGGCGGACTGGGCGAGCTGTCGCAGGTGTGGGGTGAAATCTCGCAAGCGTCTGGCGCGGCTGAGCGGCTGTTCGAGATCCTCGCGGTCGAGCCGGCGATCAAGGCGCCGCACAATCCGCAACCGATGCCGCAGCCGCCGCGCGGCGACGTTGCATTCGAGGCCGTGCGCTTTGTTTATCCGGGTCGAAAGGCTGTATCGGCGCTCGATGGCATTTCATTTTCGGTCAAGGCCGGTGAAAAGATTGCGATTGTTGGTCCTTCCGGCGCCGGCAAGAGCACAATTTTTCATCTGATCCTGCGTTTCTACGATCCGATCGCCGGTCGCGTGACCTTCGACGGCGTCAACGTCTCGCAAGCCGATCCGGCCGCGCTGCGCGCCCGCATCGCGCTGGTGCCGCAGGAGGTCGTCATCCTGGCGGCGAGCGTTCGCGACAATATACGGTTCGGCCGGCCCGATGCTTCCGACGCCGAGGTCGAGCGCGCCGCCGTGCTGGCGCATGCCAGCGAATTCGTCGCGCGGCTGCCGCAAGGCTTCGACACCGAAATCGGCGAGCGTGGCATTACGCTGTCGGGCGGGCAGCGCCAGCGCATCGCGATTGCCCGCGCCATTTTGCGCGACGCGCCGCTGTTGCTGCTCGACGAGGCGACGTCCTCGCTCGATGCCGAAAGCGAGACACTGGTGCAGCAGGCGCTGGAAAGCCTGATGCAGGGCCGCACCACTGTGGTAATCGCGCACCGCCTCGCCACTGTGCTGTCCTGCGGCCGCATCATGGTGCTCGACCGCGGCCGCATCGTCGGGGAGGGCACCCACGCGCAACTCAGCGCGGCTGGCGGGCTTTATGCGCGGTTGGCCAAGCTGCAATTTGAGACGGGATAGGGCTAAGCCCGCCAACTCATCTTGTTGACCGGACGTCCCGACACCGGGTTCTTGTCCTCGCCGGAATAACGAAAGCCATTCTTCTCGTAGAAGCCGATCGCGCGCGCATTGTCCTTGTTGACCAGAAGATCGAGCCCGCGCGGCGACAGCCGCTTGGCTTCGTCGAGCAGCGTTGAAGCGATGCCGCCGCTCCAGTGTTCCGGCGCCACCACGATTTGGTCGAGATACATCGTGTTCGGATCGACGGTGACGAAACCGGATATGACTCCGCCGGTTTCCGCCACCACGATCCTCGCGACTGGCACCAGTTCATCGCGCCAGCGCGCGCGCCACCAGTCGAGCCGTTCGGTGAAATTCAAGTGGGGGTAGGCGGCCTGCCAGCTGCGTCGCCACAACTCAAGCGCCGCATCTTCATCGGCGGACTTATAGGGCCGCAGCGTGCAGGGTGCCGCACTCACCGCTCGGTCAGCTTGAACTCGATGCGGCGGTTGCGCTTGTAGGCTTCCTCGGTCGTGCCGGTGTCGAGCGGCTGGAATTCGGCGAAGCCGGCGGCGACCAGCCGCTGCGACGGAATGCCCTTGCTGGCGAGGTATTGCACCACGGCGATGGCGCGCGCTGCGGAGAGATCCCAGTTCGACTTGAACACCGGCCCAGCGATCGGCCGCACGTCGGTATGGCCGTCGACCCGCAGCACCCAGGCGATGTCGCCCGGGATTTTCGCGGCAAGCTCCAGGATAGCGGCGGCGATCTTGTCGATTTCCGCGCGCGCTTCCGGCTTGAGCTCTGCCTTGCCGACATCGAACAGCAATTCGGATTGCAGCACGAAGCGGTCGCCGACGATCCGGATATCCGGCCGGTTGCCGAGAATCTCACGCAGACGCCCGAAGAAGTCGGAGCGATACTTGGTCAGCTCCTGTACCTTCTGCGCCAGCGCGACGTTGAGCCGCTGGCCGAGATCGGTGATCTTGGACTGCGATTCCTTTTCCTTCTGCTCCGAGGCGTTGAGCGCCTCCTCGAGCGCCGCCAACTGCCGCCGCATCGCGGCGATCTGCTGGTTCATCACTTCGACTTGCGCGAGCGCCTTGTCGGTGATCGGCTTTTGACCTTCGAGCTGGCCGCTCAATTGGCTGATCTTGTTTTCCTGCTCCTTAAGATTGATGCCGGCGCCTTCGTATGCGCCCTTGAGCTTGTCTCGCTCACCCTCGGCGGCGGCGAGCCCGGCGTGCATTTGCGCCAGTTGCTGTTCAAGATCGGCCTTGCTGGCTTTCTCCAGCGAGAAAAGTTCGGTCAACTGCGCGAGTTGCGCCGACAGGCGGCTGAGCGCGGTGTCCTTGCCGGCGACTTCCTGCTGCAGATAAAACTGCACCACCACGAAAATAGTGAGCATGAAGATGATGCCAAGGATCAGCGTCGATAGCGCGTCGACGAAGCCCGGCCAGTAGTTCATGCCGGTTTCGCTGCGGCGGGCTCGGGCAAGCGCCATATTTTATCTCAGCGGTGATTGACGTTTTCGCGCACCAGCAGATCGAGCAGCTTGCGGATCTCGTTGTGCTGCCCGGACTGGGCGTCGACCCAGTCGCGGATCATCTGTTGCTCGCTGCGCATATGGTGGACGAGGCCCTGGATCGCTTCGGCCAGATTGGCCATCGCGCCGGTCGCCGCCTTGCTCGAGCCGGCGTCGCCAATGGCGTCGCGCAGTCGGTCGATCGCGCCGCGCAACTCGCCCGACAGGCCGACGCCGGCATTGGCGGCAGCGCCGATCGTGTCGGTGCCATGGTCGTAGACCGTGGTCGAAAGCCAGTCTTCGAGCTCGGTGTAGAAGCGGTTCTGCGCCTGACTCGATTGCAAATCGAGAAAGCCGAGCACCAGCGAACCGGCGAGGCCGAACAGCGATGACGAGAATGAAATCCCCATGCCGCCGAGCGGCGCGGCAAGACCCTCGCGCAGCGAATCGAACATGCTCGACGCGTCGCCGCCGGCCTTGAGGCCCTGAATGACGGCGCCAACCGAGGTCACCGTTTCGATCAGGCCCCAGAACGTGCCGAGCAGGCCGAGGAACACCAGCAGGCCGGTCATGTAGCGGCCGATGTCGCGCGCCTCATCAAGGCGCGTCGCGATCGAGTCGAGAATGCCGCGCATCAGTTGGGCGGAGAGCGCCATGCGTCCCATCCGCGCGCCGAGGATCGCCGCCATCGGTGCCAGCAGCACCGGCGGGCGTTCGACCGCGAGGCCGGGATCGGCGAGGCGGAAATTATTGACCCAGGAGATTTCCGGATAGAGCCGGATCACCTGCCGGAATGCCAGCAGGACGCCGATCACCAGCACGCCGATGATCAGGGCGTTAAGGCCCGGATTGGCCAAAAACGCGTTTTGGATCTGCTTGTGCAGCACGAAGGCGATCAACCCGCACAACACGACGAACACCAGCATCCGCAGCAGGAAGATGCGCGGCGAGGACAATTTCAGCGGGTCGGTTTCGGATGCCATCAGGTTTTCATTCGGCGCCGGCGATCCAGCCAATATGCCACAGACGCGTGACGGTAAAACAGCGCTATCGGTCCCGGTTAAAGGGTAAACCGGTGGATTGAGTTAAAATTACGGTGCGGCTTTCGCTGTGGCGGCGGCTTTTATCAGCCGAAGCACCTCGCGCTGCAACGTTTCGTTGCCCGCGACGATGTGGCCGTTCTCGAACATCGCCTCGCCGCCATCCAGATCAGTGACAAATCCGCCGGCCTCGCGAACCAGGATGATGCCGGCCGCGATGTCCCACGGCGAAATATTGCGCTCCCAATAAGCGTCGACCCGGCCGGCGGCCACATAGGCGAGATCGAGCGCGGCGGCGCCGAACCGGCGCAGGCCGACGATCTCATCTTGGACGGCGATGACCTCGCGCCGGCTGAGTGCGGTGTCGCCACGCGCGGCGTGCGGCAGGCTACAGGCGATCACCGCTTCGTTGAGATGACGACGCGCGGCGACGCGCATGCGCTGCTCGTTGAGGAAGGCGCCTTTGCCGCGTTCGGCGGTGAACATCTCGTCGGTGACCGGATTGTAGACGAGACCTGCGACGATCACGTCCTCGCGTTCGAGCCCGATCGAAATCGCGAAATGCGGGATGCCGTGCAGGAAATTCGTGGTGCCGTCCAGCGGATCGACGATCCAGGTGTGGCTCTTGTCAGCGCCCTCGCGCTTGCCGCCTTCCTCGCCGAGAAAGCCGTAATTCGGCCGCGCCTTGCTCAGCTCCTGATAGAGCGTTTCCTCGGCGCGTCGGTCTGCGGCACTGACGAAATTTGCCGGGCCTTTGAGCGAGACCTGCAGTTTCTCCAGTTCGCCAAAGTCTCGCTTGAGCGCGCGCGCGGTTTTGCGCGCCGCGGCGATCATCACGTTAAGAAGTGCGGAATGCAGCATGGCGGCGTGGTCTGCCCGCCGCGGCTAGCCGCGTCAAGGCTTGAGCAAGGCCTGACTATGGATTGACGCGCACCGCGGTCGAAAGCCAGAGCTTGGCGAATTTCTCGGCGGCGGCACGATCATCGGCTTTCTGCGCCGCCATGTATTTGTCGAGTTCGGGATCGGCACGGCCGCCTTCCTTGGCGATGATGTGCCACTTCATGGCTTCGACCGGATCGGCCGGCGCGCCGCGTCCGGTTGAAAGAATGCGTGCCAGCCGGTTTTGCGCGATGGCGCTGCCGCGCCGCGCCGCCTTGAGGAACAGCGTGGAAGCCGCCGCTTCGTCTTTGGCGACGCTGCTGCCGTTGAACTGCGCGATGGCGAATTCGGCCATCGCATCGACATTGCCGGCGGTAGCGGCCTGGCGCATCAGCCGCATCGCCTGGGCTTCGTCTTTGGCGACGCCGCGGCCGTCTTTGTAGAGCGTCGCCAGTGCATATTGCGATTCCGGATTGCCGGCGTCGGCGGCGACCTTGAGCAACTCCGCCGCGCGGGAGAGGTCCTGCGGGAATTGCTGGCCTTGCATGTAGAGAAGACCAAGATCGTAGGCGGCGGCCGGATGGCCGAGCTTGGCGGCTCGCGCCAATAACCGTGCGCCGTCATCGCGGTCACGCGGCCCGCCACGGCCCTCGAAGCGAAGCATCGCCAGCGCAAACATCGCCTGGCGGTCGCCACGGTCGGCGGCGTTCTTATACCAGTCCGCCGCTCTGGCGTCGTCGCGGCCGACGCCGAGGCCGTTGGCATAAAGCTCGCCAAGCAGCGCCATCGATTGCGGGTCGGACTGCGTGGCGCCGCGGGTGGCTTCGGCAAAGGCGGTCAGGAAATAACCACGTTGATAGGCGGCAAAGGCGGCGTCACGATTCTCGGCGGCGGGCGCAGAAGCCGTTGCTGGCGGCGGGAGCGGTGCCGATTTCTTCGGTTGCGCCAGCGCTGGGTTAGATTGCGCCGCGAAATAGAGCGCGGCCAGTAGTGCGGCTTTTGCGGCGGCATTCATGCGGCGGGCTCCGGCAGCCGCGCCCGTTTCGCGGCCTCGGCAATGGCTTTCGCCGCGCCGCGCGGATCACTCCACACGCAATCGAGTGCGACGAAGTCGGCGCCCGCGGCGACCAGCGGCTCGATTTCATCGAGGCGTGCGGCAAAGGCGGCGCAGGGCAACTCGAACACCTCCGCCGCCCAAGCGACGCGCTCGGCGACGGCGTCGAGATCGCGGCCCGCCGTTTCGCCGAACAGGATGTAGTCGGCGCCGCCTTCCGCCGCCGTCATCACGTCGTGACGGCTCGGCAAACTGCCGGCGCCGGCGATGTGGTCGGGCTTGAGCGCTTCGAGCCCCGCGGTGAAGGCGTCGAGGCCGGACAGATGCGCGCCGTCCGCGCCGGCGCGCGCGACGAGTTCGGAATGGCCGTCGATCAGAAGCGCGGCGCCGTTGTCCTGCGCGATGGGAGCGAGCGCCTTGATGTAGTTGATAAGCGTGCGTTCATCGGCCTCGGCGAGCCGCAGCAGCACCGCGGCGATATCGGCGCCGGCCAGCGCCGCGGCCAGTTCCTTGGCGAAAGCGGCGGTGTCGGCAAGCCGCGGCGTCAGAAGGTATAGGCGCGGCGCCGGACGTGGTTCGGCTTGTTTCGGTCGCGATGCCATGACGACGACATGGTAGCGCAATCGGACGGAAAGAGGGCAGTTGCTATTTGTGGCTGGCGCGGGCTTCCGCGACCTGGACGGCTTTCGCCTTGTGCAGCTTGCCGACGTGCTTGGCGGTGCTTTTGGCCGCCACTGTCACCGTCGCGGCTTTGGTTTTGGTCTTGACCGCCTGCGGCGCATTAGCGCCATGCTTCGGCTTTTCCGGCTTAACGGTGATCACGAGAGTCTCGATATCGGCGCTCGCCACCGTGACGTTTTTAGCTGCCGCGACTTTGTGCGACGCTTTTTTCGCGAGCGCCGCCGCGACTTTCACCACCGGCTCGCTGCCAGGATGGAGCGGCGGCAACGGAATGGCCTGTGGACCATTCGAGGCGAACAATCCGGCCTGGCGCTGGCAGGGTGCGTGGGCCGGCACGCGAAACTTCGCGGCGACTTCCTTCACCTTCCACTCTTCCGCCTTGCGGCCGGTGATGCGCTCGACATAGTCGCGCGTTTCCTTCGGCAGCGTATTTTTCTTGGCCAGCCAGTCTTGCACGCGCTTGGGCCCGGCGTTGTAAGCGGCGGCAGCGAGACCGAGCCGGTTGCCGAACTGCTCGAGCAGATTGCGCAGCAACTGCGCCGAGGCGTGCACCGATTTTAGCGGATTGAACGGATCGTCGAGCCGCATTTGCGCCGCGGTGCCGGGCATGAATTGCGCGACGCCTTGCGCGCCGACCCGGCTCACCGCGTTTTGATTGAAATGGCTTTCCTGATTGATCAGCTTGATCAGAAACGGCGCCGGCAGATCGTTATCGACGGCGGCGAGCGCCAATTCCTCGCACACTAGACTATGCGGAATGGCGCGGCGCGGCGGCATCGGGACCGGCGCTTGCGCGACTTCAGGTTCCTCCGCCGTTTGAGGATTCTCCGAATCGCTGCCGGGGCTCTCGCCACTCTGTGTCATCAACTGGTCGGTGGTTTCGGCGGGCGTCTCGGACTTCGCCGAATCGCCTTGCGTTTCGTTGGCCGGACCGACGGAACTTTTTTTGACGACCAAAATATTTGCGGAATTTTCAGCCGGTTCAAAGTTGAACAACGGTCCGGCCGGATGGGCCCAGGCAGCCATGAACAAGCACGTCGGCAAAATCAGTCGGCGCATTCCGCTTTAATCCACGCGCAAGCCGCCCCCGCGGCTCTCGCTTTTATGGTTGAGAAGAAATCCCCTCGTGCCGCAGCTTTTTGCAAACGGAACGCGTCAGCATTGTGGCCGCATTTGCCGCCGTTGCGCCGTAGTTCCATCGCTGAATGGAACTTGTAGCGGTCCGGCCCATTCTCCCGCCATGAGCCGCGCCTTTGTCAAAGAGAGCGATGATGTCGAGCCGTTGCTGGAGCGCCCGGTTTCTCCACACCCGAATTACGTGACCGAGCGCGGCCTAGGCCTGATCGAGACGGCGCTGAAGCGTTTGCAGGAGGACTACGCAGCCGCGCAGGCTGCCGCTGACCGCGCAGCGCTAGCCCGGCTTGCGCCGGAGTTGCGCTACTGGCAGCAGCGCCGCGCCAGTGCCGAACTAATCGCGCCGCCGGCCGACGCCAATCAGGTTCATTTCGGCTCGACCGTCACCATTGAGCGGGATGACGGCAGGGGCCGGACTTTACGCCAGACCTGGCGCATCGTCGGCGAGGACGAAGCCGATCCGTCGAGCGGCACGTTGTCGTATGTGTCGCCGGTGGCGCGGGCGCTCACTGGCCGCAAGACCGGCGACGTCGTTCGGGCGGGAAATTCGGACGCCGAGATCGTCGAGATCAGGTGACCTCACTTCACGGCATCGGCACCGGGCCCATGTCCTTCGGGACCTTATAGCCCTTCTGCACCGCCGGGCGTGACGCGATGATCTCGTACCAGCGCTTTACGTTGGGATATTTTTTCAGATCCATCTGCTGCCACTCGAAGCGTGAGATCCAGGGCCAGGTGGCGATGTCGGCGATGGAATATTCGTCGGCGATGAACTGCCGACCTTCTAGGCGGCGGTCCAGCACGCCGTACAGACGCGCCGCCTCCTTGAGATAGCGCTCCTCGGCGTACGGCGCCTTGCCTGGATTATATTTCACGAAATGATGCACCTGGCCGAGCATCGGACCCGGCCCGCCCATTTGCCACATCAGCCACTCGATGGTGCGATAGCGGGCCTCGCCGGATTTCGGCAGCAGCTTGCCGGTTTTGTCGGCGAGATAGATCAGGATGGCGCCCGACTCCATCAGCGACATGTTGGTGTCGCGGTCGACGATCGCCGGGATGCGGTTGTTCGGCGCTACTTTAAGAAAATCCGGCGCGAACTGCTCGTCTTTGGAAATGTCGATGGCGTGGACGGTGTAGGGCAAGCCGACTTCCTCGAGCATGATGGAAGCCTTGCGGCCGTTCGGCGTGGTCCAGGTGTAAAGATCGATCACAGGGGTTAATCCTTAATAAGTATGGAGCGGGAACATCGGGAGGGGCAGCGCGTTATCCGCGAGGAACTCATAGCAGGAGGCGACCATGAAGCTCAATCTTGTTACGCTCGCGCTGGCGGCGACGGCCTTCGGCTCATTGGCGGCGAACGCGCAGACCACCACCATTATCGAAGAGCGTCGCGCGCCCGCCGCGGTTGTTGTTTCGCCACCGGTCGTGGTTGAGCAGCCGACGACTTCGACCACGGTGGAACGCAATGATGTCGGGATCGGCGGCATTCTCGGCAACGAGACGCGCACCACGACGCAGACGACCGGCGGCGGCGTCGATTGCACGCGACAGACGACGAATACCAACACGCTGCTCGGCTCGAATACCACGACGACCCAGAGCTGCAACTAACATCATCGCGTTTGAGCTCTAAAACAAAGGCGGCCTTCGGGCCGCCTTTGTCATTGCCGCGTGCGAAAGCTAGGCGGCCTTTTTCTCGAGGTCGGCTTTCCATTGGCCAAGCGCAGCAAGTCCGTTCATTTTGGCGCGGTGCGAGAACACGCGCTGCGCGGCGGCGATGTTCTCGGATTTTCCAGCCCAGGTCTTTTGCGGCGCCGCCTGCAAGGCACGGCCGTAGGAAAACGTCAGCGCCCACGGCAGGTTGCCGATCTTGTTCATGGCGTCGAGATGCGCGGTCGCTTCTTCACTCGACTGACCGCCGGATAGGAAGGCGATGCCCGGCACCGCGCCCGGCACGCAGTTCTTGAGAACCTTCACGGTCTTCTCGGCGACTTCCTCGACCGAGGCTTGCTTCGCGCTCTTCTTGCCAGGCACCGCCATGTTCGGCTTGAGCACGATGCCTTCGAGCGCCACCTTGTTGTAGTAAAGCTCCTGGAAGGTCTCCTTGAGCAGCCATTCCGAGATCATGGCGCAGCGGTCGATGTCGTGATCGCCATCCATCAGCACTTCAGGCTCGACGATCGGCACGATCTGCGCGGTTTGGCATAGGGCGGCGTAGCGCGCCAGCGCATGCGCGTTGGCGTGCAGGCAGGCATAGCTCGGAATGCCAGGGCCGATGTCGATCACCGCGCGCCATTTCGCGAAGCGCGCACCCTGCTCATAATATTTCGTCAGCCGGTCGGCCAGCCTGTCGAGCCCGACGGTGATCAACTCGCCGGGGCAATTTGGCAGTGGCTTGGTGCCTTCGTCGACCTTGATGCCGGGCAGCGAGCCCGCTTTCTTGATCAACTCCACCAGCGGCGTGCCGTCCTTGGCTTTTTGCCAGATCGTCTCGTCGTACAGAATGACGCCGGAGATGTTGTTTTTCATCGCCTCGCTCGAGCGAAACAACATCTCGCGATAGTCACGGCGATTGCCCTCGGTGCATTCCACGCCAATGGCGTCGAAACGCTTCTTGATGGTGCCGGAAGATTCGTCGGCCGCCAGAATGCCGCGCCCCGGCGCGACCATCGCCTGCGCCACCTTGTTGAGTTCATCGAGATTCATGGGGTCGCTCCCTTCTTGTCCCGGACGCGGTGCAGCGCCAACAGCGCGTTCACGCGCGTCTTTGACGCGCTGTGGGATGCACCGCAGATCCGGGATCGTCAAACCACTCCATCCCGGGTCTGCAGCGCATCATTAAGATGCTGCGCTGCGTCCGGGATGATGCCTTCCGCATCATTTTATCCGCAAAGCGGCGACCCCGGGCAAGGGCTTGCCTTCCATCCACTCCAGGAAAGCGCCGCCGGCAGTTGAAACATAGGTAAAATCCCCGACCGCTCCGGCGTGGTTGAGCGCCGCTATGG
>JBPCQM010000174.1:0-3535 GCA_050998115.1 Pseudolabrys sp.
CGAGATCTCGCCTAAGCGAAAGGTCATAGATCGTCCGCCCAAAATCTGCGGCATTGATAATCGTAGTCGCCTCCGCCGCTAAATGTGCAAGGTATTCAGCGGCCGATCTGCCATCGACTTTCAGTTCATCCGGCAAAAAGGTCTTGATCGTGGTAGGCGTGGCGTTCTTATTCATTCGAACGAATTGGCCCATCACGTCAAAAATCAATTGATGAACCGGAACGAAAAAATGCCTCGGCTGTAAGAAGTCGGAAACCGCATCGAAGGCCTCATTGTTGATTAGGACTGCACCCAACAATTGTTGCTCCGCCTCAATGTTATGAGGTACGGAGCGGAAGTTTGGAGCAGGCTCTAGAGCGAGCTTACGGGCGGTCGAATCGGCAAGGGCCATGATGTACGCGTGGTGAGAGCGATTTCAGGCGAGACAGTGGCGTAATTGGCTGCCGCCTACGACTCCGGAGTGATCGGCCGCAGCCGATTTCCCCGTTACCCACCGCACTAAAATAACGCTGAATTGGTGTTGACCGGCCTTGACCTGTTACTCGCCGGCCAGCCGCAGCGCAGGGCGTTGCTCGTTCTCGATCTGGCGCAGGCGTTGTTCGGCGCGGCCGATATAGTCGCGCGTGATCGGCACCACGCCCTGGCGCTTGGTGAGCTGGACCTGGAACACCATCAGATTCTGCTCGCGGAACGCCATTTCCGAGGAAGCGAGATAGAACTCCCACATCCGCACGAAGCGCTGGTCGTAAATTTTTTCGACTTCGTCTCGATGCGCGAGGAAGCGCTCACGCCAGTGCTTGAGCGTCTCGGCGTAATGCAGGCGCAGGATTTCGATATCGGTGACCAGCAGGTCGTTGCGCTCGATGACCGGCAATACTTCGGAAAGCGCCGGGATGTAGCCGCCCGGGAAGATGTATTTCGCGATCCAGGGATTGCTGATGCCGGGGCCATCCGAACGGCCGATCGAGTGCAGCAGCATGACGCCATTATCGTCCAGCAGTTCGGCGCATTTGCGGAAGTAAGTGTCGTAGTGATTGACGCCGACATGCTCGAACATGCCGACCGAAACGATGCGATCGAAATGCTCGGTAAGGTCGCGATAATCCTTCATCCGGAACTCGGCGCGTTCGCTCAGGCCGCGTTCCGCCGCACGAGAATTGGCGATGCCGAATTGCTCTTTCGAGAGCGTAATGCCGATCACCTTGGCGCCGGTCAATCCGGCGATGTAAAGCCCAAGTCCACCCCAGCCGCAGCCGATGTCGAGCAATCGCAAATCTTGACCGGACAAATCTTGACCGGATTTGCCGGGCGGGATCAGAAGCTTGGCGGCCAAATGGCGCTTCTTGGCAAGTTGCGCGTCGTCGAGCGACTGGTCGAAGTTTTCGAAATAGCCGCAGCTATATTGCTCGTCGGCGTCGAGGAACAGCGAATACAGTCGCCCGTCGAGATCGTAATGATGCGCGACGTTTTTGCGCGCCCGGGTGCGTGGATTGAATTGCTGGAAACGGCGGCGGATATAACGCAGCACCCACTGCACGCGGCCCCATTGCGGCGCATAGACTTGCTGACCAAGCACAAGCTCCAGCACGTCGGCGATGGTGCCTTGCTCGACAACGAAAGAGCCGTCCATGTAGGTTTCGCCGAGCTTGAGCTCGGGATCTTTGATGATGGCCCATTCGGCGGCGCGGGTGGTAAAGCGCACTGCGACCGGCTTGCCGGTGCCGTCGCCACAGGTAAAAATCCGGCCGCGCGAAGTCGTAACCCGGAAATTACCGCGGCTGATAAACGTTTTGAGCAGAAACTGAAGCAACCGCTCCATCGGCCGCCCCCAATCACTTCGCGATGTGCGGTTTTACAACCGCGGCCCCTTGGTTAGCTAACGTGTCCGTCAAAAAATGGTTCGTGCCGGAGTTAAACAAAGTTCCGCCGACCCCGCAATATTTCGGGCGGGGAAGAAGCGTCTTGAGGGTCACAATCGGTCGATTTTGGAGTATGGATTTGAGTCGCGGGGTGACCATCCTGCGCCGTCAAAGCCACAACATTAGGAGGTTTACGTCAGATGTCCGGGTCCAGGTTTGGGCGGTGCATACAATTTCTGTTGCTCGGGATGGCGGCCTTAGCGGCCGCTTCGGCGTGGGCTCCGGCCTGGTCCGAGGACGGTCCGCAGAACCTCGACGCCGGAAAGACGCCTGCCCAGGTTTTCGCCTCGGATTGCGGGATTTGTCACAAGTCGCCGCAAGGGCTGGCGCGTTCGGGCGCCTTGTTCGGCCTCGAGGGCTTCCTGCGCGAGCATTACACGTCGAGCCGGGAAACCGCGGCGGTGCTTGCCAAATACTTGCGCGCGGCGGGGGACGCTCCTGCGCCGACCCGTGGCCGCGCAGCCAAGCGGCCGCCGAAAGGCGACGCCAAGCCCGCTGCCGGAAAACCGGCACCCGATAAGTCAGCCGAGAATCCAAACGAAGCGAAACCGGCCGGCAGTTCCAGTGACGCCAAACCCGAAGCCAAGCCCGCCGACGCCAAGCCAGTTGAAGCGAAGCCGGTCGAGACGGCGCCGGCCGACTCCAAACCGGTAGAGTCCAAGCCGGCAGACCCCAAGCCGGAATCGACGCCAAACTAGCTTCTGCCCGCGCTCGCGCCCCTATATTGGGCGTCGGCTTCCTGTTCCTTCGACTTCTTTTTGGCTTTGTCCTTGGCGGGTTCTGCCTCGGCCACCTCGGCGTCGTCGCCGGTATCGGGATCTCCGGCCTTGCTGCGCCGCTGCTCCGCAACTTCGGGATCAAACAGCGCCTCGGTGGCCTTTTCGGTTTGCTCGGCGGCAACTTCCTCTTCGGTCTGTTCACGGCGGACCGTAATGTCCTCGCCGCGCGCCAGCCGCTCGGCTTCGTCGGCACTGCGCGCCACATTGATCGTAACGATGACTTCGACTTCCGGGTGCAGCGCGATCGGCACCTTGTATTGCCCGATCGACTTGATCGGAGCGTTGAGCACGACCTGCGAGCGGCTGACTTCGGCTCCGTCCGCGGTTAACATGCCGGCGATGTCGCGCGGCGACACCGAACCGAACAACTGTCCGGTTTCGGAAGCCTGGCGCAAGACGATGAGGGTCTTGCCTTCGAGCTTGCCGGCGTATTTGCCGGCTTCGCCCTTGGCGGCAACGTTCTTGGCTTCAAGCTCGGCGCGCATGCCTTCGAAGCGGGCCTTGTTGTCTTTGGTGGCGCGCAAAGCCTTGCCGTTCGGCAGCAGGAAATTTCGCGCATAGCCGTTCTTGACTCGGACGGTGTCGCCCATCTGGCCGAGCCGGCCGATGCGTTCGAGCAAAATCACTTCCATGTCAGTTCTCCATCATTCGAAAGGTTGCAAACGTTTCATGTCGGGGCGGGCGGACCGCTTTTGGGCGCAAGCCGCGAGCGCACGCCGAACGCGGTTTCCGCCAGCCCGAGCAGGCAGAGCGCCAGCACCGGCCAACCGAATATGATTACCGAGGCGTAGATGCTGCCCAGCACGAAGGGACGCGGCCCGATGCCCCGGGTGAGGG
>JBPCQM010000290.1:0-4837 GCA_050998115.1 Pseudolabrys sp.
GCACGTCGTATTCGCCGTCGAGCGCCAGCGCCAATCCCTCCTCGCCGTCATGGGCTAGGTCGGCGACGTGGCCGACCTCGCGAAACGCCTTGACCATATAGTCGGCGGCATCGCGGTCGTCTTCGATCACCAGCAGGCGCATGGCAGTCCGATCCGGTTGCGCTTCGCCGCCGCGGCTTGAGGCGTCGCGCCCAGGCAAAGTCTGATAGATGGCCATCGGTCTTACCATTTTCCAGCGAATTTCCTGATTGCCGTTGCAAACATACGCGAGGGGGCGACGGGGTTAGCCGTCGCCCCCTCAACGACCCCACCCCGGCGGGGGCGACGGTTGCCAGGGTTGGAGCTCGGGCCGCACCGGCAAATCGGCCGCTGCGAAATTAATGGGACGAGGATGGCGGTTGCCCGCCAGCCCCGTCCCTTGGGTTCGTGCCTCCGGCGGGGGCGACGGTTGCCGGTGGCGCGCCCCAATTGCGTTAGGCGCGGCCGACCGGCAGCGCGACGAACTTGGTGCTGTCGCGGGACCTCACCCGCATCAGCACCGCGTGTTTGCCTTCCGAGCGCGCGCTGGCGATTTCCTTGCGCACGTCGCCCGGACTATTGACCGACTTGCCGGCGACTTCGAGAATCACGTCGCCGGTCGAAAAGCCGTGCTCGGCAGCAACGCCGGACGGATCGACCGCCGTCACCACCACGCCATCGGCGCCGCTACCGGCGACCCGGCCGGCTGGCGCCAGCGTCAGGCCAAGCTTGCCGATTTCGGCGGCGCCGTCGTTCTTGCTGCCGGTGTCGGCACGCGCCTGCTGCTGCCCCGGCATTTCGCCGAGCGTAATATTGACGGTCTTCTCGCTGCCTTTGTGTAGGACCGTGAGCTTGACCGCGGCGTTGGGCGCCTTGACCCCGATCTTCTTGGCGAGGTCGCGGGCGTCCTTGACCTCCTGGCCATCGACCGCGGTGATGACGTCGCCGGATTCGATGCCGGCCTTCGCCGCCGGCGAGCCGGATTGCGGCTCGGCGACCAGCGCGCCGCCGGTCTTTTTCAGGCCGAGGCTGTCGGCGATCTCGGCGGGCACCGGCTGGATCTGCACGCCGATCCAACCGCGCGTCACCGAGCCGTGGTCCTTCAACTGCGCGACCACGGTCTTGACGGTGTCGGAGGGGATCGCGAAAGCGATGCCAACCGAGCCGCCGGACGGCGAGAAGATCGCGGTGTTGACGCCGATCACATTGCCCTCGGTGTCGAAGGTCGGCCCGCCGGAATTGCCTTTGTTCACCGGCGCGTCGATCTGGATGAAGTCGTCATAGGCCGAGGCGCCGATGTCGCGGCCGCGCGCCGAGACGATGCCGGCGGTGACGGTGCCGCCGAGGCCAAACGGATTGCCGACCGCGAGCACCCAGTCGCCGATGCGCGGCGAGCGCTCGGACAGCTTCACATAGGGGAACGAGCCGCCTTCGACCTTGATCAGCGCCAGATCGGTACGCGGATCGGTGCCGATCACCTTGGCCTCGTGAATCTTGCCATCGTCGGTGGTGACCTGGACGCTCTCAGCTTTCTCGACCACGTGGTTATTGGTCACCGCGTAGCCATCCGGGGAAATGAAAAAACCGGAGCCCTGCCCGGTGATGGTGCCGCGGCCCTTGCCGCCGCGCATGTTCGGCAAACCATTAGGATTGCCGTTTGGACCGCCGAATTGCCGGAAAAATTCTTCGAGGCCGGGAGGAATATCCTGCGGGTTCAGGCCCGAGGGACCCATGCCGGAGGTTTCATCGCCGCCATTGACCTTGACGCGAACCGACATAACCGCCGGTTTCACCTTTTCCACGATGTCGGCAAAGCCGACCGGGGTCTGAACCTTCTTGGCCTGCTCGGTCAGGTTCTGCGCGTGCGCGGCCGGATAGCCGCCGTTCGGCGGCAGATTGGGCGACAGCACCAGCGCGCCGACGCCGAGGCCGACGATCGCGGTGCTGGAAAGGGCGAGGCGGCGCACTGAAAAACGCCGGGTCAGAGGGTTCAATGCGCTCGGGGTCATGGCACGTCTCCATCTCATTTGGTTGGGCGCGAAGCGCACCGTTCGAAACGGAAGATGGGGCTTGCCGCGTTACAGCACCCTGACCGGGAAATTAATGTTTGGTAACGTGGCCGGCGAAGTTTGTTACGAACAATCAATAACTTATTGAAATTTTGGCATCGACAGAAGCAACACCAGGCGCGCCTCCTGCCTTCGGCGTTTCCGGAAATCGCGCCGTGGCCGTTCAGCCCTGCAGGCCGAGCTGCTTGACCACATCCTCGACGCGCCGGAGCTTGTCCGGATCGTTGGCCAGCGCGCGGCGCGCGTCGGCAACCGCGGCCTGCGCCTTGCCGCGCTCGCCCAGCACCATGTAGGCGCGCAGCAGCCGCAGCCAGCCCTCGACGTCGGAGCCGTCCTGCGCCAGCCGCGCCGCCAAGCCCGCCACCATGCCGCGTATCATGTCGCCGCGCTCGGCCTCGCTCATGCCGGCGGCGGCGGCGATGTCGTTGGCGCTTGGTCCCTTTGGACCCTTCTGCGCACTTGGCCCGGCTTGCAAGCCGGGTTGCTTGCCGGCTTGCTTGTCGACTGGCGCGCCGATATCCGCCAGCGCGCGGCGCACCGCCGGCGCCCAGGGCGCATCGGGTGGCGCGCCGGCCAGCATGCCGCGCCAGATCGCGGCCGCCTTGGCGCCGTCGCCATCCTGTTGCGCCGCCACGCCGAGGAAATATCGCGACTTGACGTGATTGGCATCGAGCGCCAGCGCGCGCTCGAACTCGGTCTTGGCTTGCGCGGTGACGATACCGTTCGACGCCGCCACCAGCGCCTCGCCCAAATCGGAACGCCGCTCGGCGCTCTCGCCATTGAGCCGCAGCGCGTTGCGGCGCGCCTTCACCGCGTCGTCGAAACGGCCGAGTCGCAGATAGACCGGCGCCAGCACCTCCCAGCCGCGGCCGTCATCCGGGTTGCGCTCGATGTGGGATTCGACCTGCGACACCCAAGTTTGAATCGAGCGGTTGTCCGCCGGCGCGGCGGCGCGCCAAGCCAGCGGCTCGCCGGGCAGTTGCGGCGAGCCGAGCATCAGATAGAGCGTGGCGGCGGCGAGCGGGACGAACACCAGGCCTGCAACGGCGGCGGCGCGGCGGCGGAAATCGCTGCGCTCCGCGCGCGGCGGCGGCTCTTCCGCGGCCGCTGCGGCGGCCAATAGCCGGCGCGACACTTCGACCCGGGCGGCCTCGGCCTCAGCCTCCCCGATCAAACCGGCGGCGCGGTCGCGTGCCACCTCAGCGAGCTGGTCGCGGTAGACTTCGACATCGCTGCCGGCCGGGGTGGCGCGGCGGCGCGACAGCGGCCACAGCACGGCGAGGATCGCCGCCGCCGTCATCAATACGAACATCAGCCAAAGCGCCATCCGGCCGTCCCGCGTAATTCACGCCGATCGCAGCGGCTATAGCACGGACGGCGCGCGATAGAATGCGGCGGAGGGCCTCAGCCGGCCTCGCTCCCCTTCAGGCCGCGCGCGGCCCCCGGCTGTCGGGCGCAGCGGCCACCTCGGCGGCCTTGTTGAGCATCGCGGCGTAATCGGCGCCGAACACCTTGCCGCAAAACCGCGCCAGCGCGTCGAGCTGCGACAGGCGAAAGCTGCGGTCGTTGTCGCCGCTGTGGCGCAGCGCATCGAGCAGCGCGCCGGAGCCGCCGTCGAGATCGTGCTGCAAATTCGAATAGCAGCGCTGGCTTATTTCATTGAGCGCCAATTCGGCGGCGTAATGGCGGCAGGCCCCAACGAAGTCGATCAGCGCTTCGGTTTCGGCAACGTCGCCGGCGTCGAGCACGGAATTGGCGCGGATCTCGCTCGACGGGCGCGGCCGCAGCAGCCGGCGGACCCGGCCTGGCATCGCCTCGATTTCGGATTTGAGTATGTCGGAGATTTGCGAGCGCAGCTCGGCGAGTTCGCGGCCCCAGGCGCTGTCGGCCGGCAGGTCGAGCTCGGTGCGCAGCCCGCGCGCGGTGTCGTGGATGATCTTGAGCAGCGCGCCGACCCCGACGCAACCGCCGGCCTTGAGATCGTCGCGCAATTCTCGCGCCATCCGGCCAAGCTCGCTCAGCACGATGGTCACCGCCAGCGCGTACGGCGTCTGCGCGATGCGTTTGATGGAATCCCCGCCGGCGGCCTTGGTGGCGAGCCGGATCAGTTGCCACGGCATGACAAGCCGGTTCATCACGCTCAGCAGGGCGTAGGGGAAAGCGTCGCGGACGCGGTCGCTCATCAGGTCGATCAGCGCCTTGGCCTGGTCGAGCTTGACGCCCGACAGATCGGGAATGAGCCCGGGCAGATGCGCGGCCATGGTCGCCAGCGCGTCGCGCGATTGCAGCACCCGCATCAGGCAGACCGCATCATCTTGCGCGCGCGGCGTGCCAATCTGCGCGATCAGGCGGCGATGCGCACGGTCGTCGCGGGCATCGGCCAACGCCGCGCCGATCGCCACCGAAGCACGATCCTGAAAGCCGTGAGCGAGAAACTGCGCGTCGAGCGTTTTTTCGGCCTGCAGTACTCGAACGACCTCTTCGGAATAAGTCTTGGCCTCGTCCGGCAGCAGGTCGCGGCGGATCCAGGTCCATAGCGCATCGAGCGAGGCGCGGGTGATGCGGCCGGGATGATCGCGCTCGCCGCCGTCGTCGACCAGAAACGGCTCGACCGGCTCGAAGAACAACCGCGCCGCGTTGCCGTAGCGCGGCGCCGCTTCGCGCGAGGCCCGCAAGGTCTTGCGCAATTCCTGCAGGACGATGTCGCCGCCCTCGACCTCTTCGCCGCGCACCAGCGAGCGCTCGAGGCC
>JBPCQM010000006.1:0-3502 GCA_050998115.1 Pseudolabrys sp.
GTTCGTTCATGTTTCGCCACCCGGGCGTTTCTTCTTCCCAGGAGACCAAGCCAACCAATGGTGGCTACCGCCGTCAACATAAAACTCAAGCTCAGAAAGATGGGCAGAATTAGTGGGCAAACTCAGCGCCCACAAACTTCACACAAATAAACTGTTCAGAATTTTTTGCCGCACGACTGCCCACTCATAGTGGGGATACGGCCCACTGAGGAAGGCCTTTTGTGGGACAAAACGGGCGCTTCCCAAGTTCAGACGTCAAAGAAAACCGTTTCGTCGCCGCCCTGCACCCGGATGTCGAACCGGTAGACGGCCTTGCCGTCACGGGTTTCCTTGCGCGCGATCAGCGTGTCGCGCCGTTCGGCCGGCACCAGCGACAGGACCGGATCGGCGGTGTTGGCGGCCTCATCCGAAAAATAAGCCCGCGTATAGACCTGCCGCAGCATGCCGCGCGAAAAAATGCAGAACACGATGTGCGGCGCCTGCGGCTTGCCGTTCGGCCCCGGCACCGCGCCCGGCTTGATGGTGTCGAAGCTATATTCACCGCTCTTGTCGGTGGCGGAGCGGCCGAACCCCATGAACGTCGCATTTGGCCGCGCGCGGCCGTCGCGCGCATGGGCGTAGCGGCCCTGCGCGTCGGCCTGCCAGATTTCGATCATCGCGTCGTTGATGGCGACGCCATCGCCATCGACGATCTTGCCCTCGATGCGGATTTTTTCGCCGGAAGCGTCCGGCGTCGCCAGATTGTCGCCGACGGTTTCCTTCCAGCTATAGCTGCCGTTCGGATCCCAATGCGCGCGGCCCTTCGGCGCCAAGCCATAGGCGAAAAACGGCCCGACGGTCTGCGACGGCGTAATGCCGCGATCTTTTTCGTCGGCGCGGTTTTTCCCGGCCATGAACTATTTTTCCTTACGCATGATCTGATCCGAAAACCGGTGCCCACTTTTCGGGATCATGCGCTAATGCTCATCCGTATCGAGCGGCGTCGCCTCGCGGCCGCGCAGCACGATATCGAAGCGGAAGCACAGCGCCCAATCCGGCACGGTGTTGTCCAGATCGAAACTCGATACCATGCGCCCGCGCGCTTTCTCGTCCGTCACCGAATTGAAGATCGGATCGAACGGGAACAGGTAATCGCCGGGAAAATACATCTGGGTGACCAGCCGCGACAAAAACGAGTGGCCGAATATCGAGAAGTGGATGTGGTTCGGCCGCCAGGCATTGTGGTGGTTGCCCCACGGATAGGCGCCGGGCTTTACTGTGATGAATTTGTAATAGCCTTTTTTGTCGGTGAGCGTGCGGCCGGCGCCGGTGAAATTGGGATCGAGCGGCGCCGGGTGCTGGTCGACGATATGCACATAACGGCCGCAGGCATTGGCCTGCCACACCTCGACCAGTGCATCCGGCACCGGGCGGCGGTCCTCGTCGAGCACATGGCCGTGCACGATGATGCGCTCGCCCAAGGGCTCGCCATTGTGCTGCTTGGTGAGGTCGTTGTCGCCGTCCTGAATGACGTCATGGCCGTAAACCGGGCCGGTCAACTCCGACAGCGTCGCCGGCACCACGACCAAAGGCTTCGACGGCGAACGCTTTACCGTGCTGCGATAGCCGGGGCTCAGGTGCTTCGGGTAAGCCTCAAGGCTTTTGGTCGGATAAACCAGCGCCATTATTGTCCCATTCTAGCCGACGCGTTCCAAGGCGAGCGAGACACCCTGCCCGACGCCGACGCACATGGTCGCAAGTCCGAGCTTGCCTCGATTTTCTTCAAGCCCGTGCACCGCGGTCATAGCGAGCCGCGCGCCCGACATGCCAAGCGGATGGCCGAGCGCGATCGCGCCGCCATGCGGATTGACCTGTTCGGCGTCATCGGGAAGGCCGAGCTGGCGCAACACCGCGAGCGACTGCGAGGCGAAGGCTTCGTTGAGCTCGATCACGTCGTAGTCGGCGATCTTGTGACCGAGCCGCGCCATCAGCTTTTGGGTCGACGGCACCGGGCCGATGCCCATGATGCGCGGCGGCACGGCAGCCGACGCCATGCCGAGCACCCGTGCCCGCGGTGTCAGGCCGTGGGCTTTCACCGCGGCTTCCGAGGCGACGATCATGGCGGCGGCGCCGTCATTGACGCCAGACGCGTTGCCCGGCGTCACGGTTCCGGGATTGCGAAACGGGGTCTTGAGCTTGGCGAGTTGCTCCATCGTGGTGTCGGGGCGCAGATGCTCGTCCTGCTCGACCGACGTCGCCTCGCCTTTGCGGCCCGGGATTTCGACGGCAACGATCTCGGCCGTGAAATAGCCGGACGCCATCGCCTTGCCGGCGCGCTGCTGCGAGCGCAAGGCGAACGCATCCTGGTCGGCGCGCGTCACCTGGAAATCCTGCGCGACGTTTTCGCCGGTCTCCGGCATCGAATCGACGCCGTATTGCTGCTTCATCAGCGGGTTGATGAAGCGCCAGCCGATCGTGGTGTCGTAAATCTCCGCTTGGCGCGAAAACGCCTCCTGCGCCTTGCCCTGCACGAACGGCGCCCGCGTCATCGATTCGACGCCGCCGGCGATGGCGAACTCCATCTCGCTGGCGCGGATCGCGCGCGCCGCGCTGCCGACCGCTTCAAGGCCCGACGCGCACAGCCGGTTCAGCGTTATGCCAGGCACGCTTCGCGGCAGGCCGGCCAGCAGCAGCGCCATGCGCGCCACATTGCGGTTGTCCTCGCCGGCCTGGTTGGCGCAGCCGTAATAGACTTCCTCAAGCTTTTCCCAATCGATTTTCGGATTACGCTGCATCAGCGCCTTGATCGGCACCGCGGCGAGATTGTCGGTGCGCACCCTAGCGAGCGCGCCGCCATAGCGGCCGATCGGCGTGCGGATCGCGTCGCAAATGAAAACCTCGCGCATTGCCATCCAAATTGCGTCCCGGTTGCCCAAGGTATTTACGGGCCACTTATCGTAGGGTCAAATAGCGATATAAGGACCAAGTTGCGAACCCAACAGCCGTGTATTGTCGAAGCAGCCGAGGGCGGACCATGGAAATCAAGGGACAAGCAGCCATCGTGACCGGCGGCGCCTCGGGGTTGGGCGCGGCCACCGCGCGCGCGCTGGCGGCAGCCGGCGCCAAGGTCGCGCTGCTCGACGTCAATGACAAAGCGGCCGGCGAGGTGGCCGCCGAGATCGATGGCGTCGCGGTGAAATGCGACGTGGCGGACGGCGCCAGCGCGACCGTCGCGATCAAGAAAGCCAGCGATGCTAACGGCCCGGCGCGCATCCTGGTTAATTGCGCCGGCATCGGACCCGCCAAGCGCATCGTCGGCCGCGATGGGCCGATGCCGCTCGAAGACTATGAGCGCGTCATCCGCATCAACCTGATCGGCAGTTTCAACATGATGCGGCTCGCCGCCGCGGCGATGGCGCCGCTGACGCCGTTGCCCGACGGCGAGCGCGGCGTCATCGTCTCGACCGCCTCGGTTGCCGCCTTCGAGGGCCAGATCGGCCAGGCGGCCTATGCATCATCGAAA
>JBPCQM010000118.1:0-4062 GCA_050998115.1 Pseudolabrys sp.
CTTCCCATCACGGCGAACGCCATAATCGACGCCACGATCTCCGCCGGCTTGCCGAGTTGCTGGCCGTCGATCAGCAAATAGCCGAGGCCCTCGGACGCCCCCATGAACTCGGCGGCGATCACGAACATCCAGCCGAGCCCGAGGCCGGAGCGCAGCGCCAGCACATAAGCAGGCATTACCGCGGGCAAGAGTATTCGCCGCACCATCTGCGCGCCGTTCAAGCGGAACGCGCGGCCAACCTCGACGATCTTGCGGTCAACCGACAGCACCGCACCCATCAAGCCGAGATAGACCGGGAAGAACACGCCTACTGCGATCAACGCGACCTTGGAAAATTCAAAAATTCCGAGCCAAAGTATGAACAACGGAATCCAGGCGATCGAGGGCACCGCCCGCAACCCTTGCAAGGACGGGTCGACTAGGCGGCGGCACAGCGTCGAATAGCCGGTCAGGGCGCCGAGCAGCGTGCCGGCGAACACGCCAAGACCAAAACCTGCCGCCATCCGCAGCAATGTCGCGATCGCGTGCCGCTGCAATTCACCGGTTCTGGCGAGCTCGTCGAACTCCTGATAGATGCGCGAGGGCGGCGGCAACAGCCGCCCATCCGAAAAATGAAAATGTACCGCGGCTTCCCAGCCGGCCGCCAGAGCAAGCGGCAGCAAAAAGCCCAGGCCGAATCGCGCGAAGCGTCCAGTCGCAGTTTTGCGGAGCTTTTGCTCCGCCGTCGCCGGCTCGGCGGTCAGGGCCATTTGCGCAAGAGACATTAAAAAGGTCCGCGAAGGCAACCCACCCTTGTCATGGCCGGGCATAGCCCTCCAAAGGACGGCGTGCTTTCGCATGCCTATGTCCCGGCCATCCACGCCTTGCTTGGTTCAGAAAAGAAAGACGTGAATGCCCCGGCACAAGGCTTGTGCTCGGGCCGGCGAAGCCGGACCCGAGTGCCGGGCATGACGAATCCAAGCCCGCCCTGGACACGAACTCAGTTCGTCGCGGCGACGTATTGGGCGTCGACCAGATCATCCAACGCCTTCCTGACATCGACGTCGGCCTTGATGACGCCAGCCTTCTGCAGGGCGATGCCGGCCTGCAGGATCGAGTCGCGTTGCTCGGGCCCGATCTTGTTGTAGGTGATGGTGGTGCGTTCCTTGAGCTGCTTGTCGGCGATCGCGTCGGAAAGCTTGGTTGCCGCCTGGAACGCGTGCTTTTCTTCGGCGTAATTGGCGAGCGAATATTTGCGCGCCTCCTCGTAAACCGCGAGCACGCGCTTTACCAGATCCGGGTGAGCCTTGAGAAACTCCTCGCGGACATTGAGTATCCCCCAGGTGTTGGCGCCTTTATTGCGGTAAAACAACTTGGCGCCGTCCTCGACCTCGGCCTGCGCCATCATCGGATCGAGTCCGGCCCAGGCGTCGACGTCGCCGCGAATGAGGGCGGTTTTGCCGTCCGGATGCTGCAACAGCACCGGCGTGATGTCCTTCTCGGTCAGGCCGACGCTTTGCAGCGCGCGCACAAGAAAGATGTGCGGATCGGTGCCACGCGTGACAGAGACGCGCTTGCCCTTGAGGTCCTCGATCTTGGCGATCGAGGTGTCCTTGCGGGTGACCAGCGCGGTCCACTCCGGCTGCGAATAAACGTAAATCGATTTGATCGGATTGCCGTTGATCTTGGCGACCAGCGCCGCCGAGCCTGCAGTCGAGCCGAAATCGATCGAACCGGCGTTGAGGAATTCCAGCGCCTTGTTGGAGCCGAGCGTCTGCACCCAGCGGATCGTGATGCCGTCTTTGGCGAATTCCTTTTCGAGCAGGCCTTTTTCCTTGAGCACCATCGAGACCGGGTTGTAGGTCGCCCAGTCGATATTGATGGTGGTCACCTTGTCGGCGGCAAACAGCGCGCTCGACGGCAACAGCCCGACCAGAACGGCGGATGCCAGCAGGAAACGGCGGGACAAAACACGCATCAGAGGCTCTCCTCGTCATGAACGTGTACGCGGCACGTCCGGGTTCACATTAGCGAGGGGGTGTCTTGGCCCCGCGCTTTAGCTGCATTTGTTAAGCGCCCGCAAGCGGCGTTGCTCAAATCGGCGCTGAGTTTATTCTATAAAACCCGATTTTAGCTGCGTCAAACGAATGTTAATAGCTTATTTAAGCGACTTTCGAGAAAATCCTTCCAACAAGGCCGTGGCGGCAAAACGGCAATTATCTTCTGCCGCGGCGGTGACAGCGGCAAAGGCCTCCGCTATCCGGGAAGCATCATGTCGTCCCTCAGCCTCGACCGGGAGAATCGCGCCGCACGTTCGCAGCATGCCGCGCGCGGCTCCACAGACCTGATCGACGCCGCGGCGATCGCCGCCGAGCTTGAATACCTGACCCTCGGTCATGAATCCCGCGAGACCGAGCTTCGCGCCGCGCTGGCGCAGCGGCTCAAGGCCGCGCTAACCGACGGCCGCGCCAAGGCCGAAGCGCTCTTGCTCAAAGATCGCCATGGCCGGCGCTGCGCCGAGCGGCTGTGCCGGATGGAAGACGAAATCATCGGGCTGCTGTTTAATTTCGTGCGCAAGCATTTGCATAAATCGGAAAATCCATCCGAGGCCGAGCACATGGCGGTGATCGCGACCGGCGGCTATGGCCGCGGCCTGCAGGCGCCCGGCTCCGACATCGATCTGCTTTTTTTACTGCCATACAAGCAGACCGCCTGGGGCGAGTCGGTCGCCGAATCTATTCTCTATTGTCTTTGGGACACCGGGTTGAAAGTCGGCCACGCCACCCGCTCGGTCGCCGAGTGCATCCGTCAGGCCAAGGCGGACATGACGATCCGCACCGCGATCCTAGAAGCCCGATTTTTGTTCGGCGACCGCAAGCTCTACGACCAGCTGATCGAGCGCTTCGACAAGGAAGTCGTGCAGAACACCGCGACGGACTTCGTCGCCGCCAAGCTCGCCGAGCGCGAGGACCGCGTGCGCCGCGCCGGCCAGTCGCGCTATCTGGTCGAGCCGAACATCAAGGACGGCAAAGGCGGCCTGCGCGACCTCCATACGTTGTTCTGGATCGCCAAATACGTCTATCGCGTGCGCCAGCCCGCCGAGTTACTCAAGCGCGGCGTGTTCGACAAGCACGAATACGAGCGGTTCCTGCGCTGCGAAGATTTCCTCTGGGCGGTGCGATGCCACATGCATTTCATCATGGGCCGCGCCGAGGAGCGGCTGTCGTTCGATATCCAGCGCGAGATCGCGGTCCGGCTCGGTTACACCGAACACCCTGGCATGAAGGACGTAGAGCGTTTCATGGAGCGCTACTTCCTGGTCGCCAAGGACGTCGGCGACCTCACTGCGATCGTCTGCGCCGAGCTCGAGGACAGTCATGCGAAAAGCGTGCCGGTGCTCAGCCGCATGATGGCGAGATGGCGCCCGGTGCAACGCCGCGCGCTGGCCGGTAGCGATGACTTCATTGTCGACAAGAATCGCATCACCGTCGCCAATGCCGGCGTATTCAAGCGCGATCCGGTCAATCTGATCCGGATTTTCCAATTGGCGCAAAAGCACAACCTCGCTTTCCACCCGGACGCGATGCGCGCCATTACGCGCTCGCTCAAATTGATCGACGCGAAGTTGCGCGACAATGAGAAAGCCAATGCGCTGTTTCTGGAGATTTTGAGCTCAAAAAACGACCCGGAAACCGTGCTGCGGCGCATGAACGAATCCGGCGTGCTCGGCAAGTTCATGCCGGCGTTCGGCAAGATCGTCGCCATGATGCAGTTCAATATGTACCACCACTACACGGTGGACGAGCACCTGCTGCGCTGCATCGGCGTGCTGCAGGAGATCGAGCACGGCGGCAACAACGAAATGCCGCTGGCCAACGATCTCATCCACAAAATTTTGCCGGCGCACCGGGCGCTGCTCTACGTGACGCTGTTCCTGCACGACATCGCCAAAGGCCGCCCGGAGGATCATTCGATCGCCGGCGCGAAAGTGGCGCGCCGCCTCTGTCCGCGCTTCGGGCTCGGCGAAGCGGAGACCGACACGGTCGCCTGGCTGGTCGAGCATCACTTGGACATGTCGACGAC
>JBPCQM010000127.1:0-2589 GCA_050998115.1 Pseudolabrys sp.
TGCGAACTCAATTAGTCGAGCGACATCGAGCTCATCGTGTCCTTCGAGCCGGCGGCAGCGTCGCTCAAGGATCGTGACGGGGCGACCGCGTTCTTTGTTCGGCTGACGCAGCGGCTGGTGAAGCTGCTGGCGGAGCGCACCGTGGATGGCTACGTTTTCCGCACCGACCTGCGGCTGCGGCCCGATCCGGCCTCGACCGCGATCGCGATCTCGACGCCGGCGGCGCTGTCGTATTACGAGAGTGCCGGCCAGAACTGGGAGCGCGCCGCGCTGATCAAGGCGCGGCCTTGCGCCGGCGATATCGCGGCAGGCGAGGCGTTGCTCGCCGAACTGGCGCCCTTTATCTGGCGCAAATATCTCGACTTCGCCGCGGTCGCCGACGTGCAGGCGATGAAGCAGCAAATTCACGCCTATCGCGGCCACGGCGAGATCGCGGTCGAAGGCCACAACATCAAGCTTGGCCGCGGCGGCATCCGCGAGATCGAGTTCTTCGCGCAGACCCAGCAACTGATCGCCGGCGGCCGCACCCCCGCTTTGCGCGACCGCGACACGCTAACCACGTTGGCGAAACTCGCTGATGACGGCTGGATCGGCCAGGACGCCCGCGCCGACCTGTGCGCCGCCTATCTGTTTCTGCGTACGGCCGAGCACCGCCTACAGATGATCAATGACGAGCAGACCCAGACGCTGCCGGACGATCGCGTGGGGCTGGAGCGGTTTGCCCGGTTCGCCGGCCACAAAAACCGCGACGAGTTCGCCGCCGTCTTGCTTGGCCACCTCGAAAATGTGCAACGACACTACGGCAAGCTGTTCGAAGCCACTCCCGACAGCGGCAAATCCGCGCTGGAATTTCCCGAAACGAGCGACGACAAGCGCACGCTCGACCGCCTCGCTGAAATGGATTTCCGCAGGGCGCTGGAAGCGTCCTCGACCATCCGTCACTGGCTCGCCGGCGGGCATCGCTCGCTGCGCGGCGAGGTGGCGCGCGCGCAGCTTGCCGGGCTGCTGCCCAAGTTGATCGAGCAACTGGCGCGGGCGGAAAATCCCGACGCGGCGCTCGTGCTGTTCGACCGTTTCCTCGCCAATCTGCATGGCGCGGCGCGGCTGCTCTCGCTGCTGGCGCAGAACCGTCCGCTGATCGCGCTGATCGCGCTGGTGATCGGCGCCGCGCCGCGGCTTGCCGACACGCTGGCGCGCTATCCGCAGGTGATGGACGCGCTGGTCGATCCGGGTTTTTTCGGCGCGCTGCCGGGTGAAACCGAAATGGCGGCGCGGCTCGATGCCGCGCTGGGCGAGGCTCGTTATGAGGAGGACCTGCTCGAACGCATCCGCAGTTTCGGCCTGGAGCACATGTTCCTGATCGGCGTGCGCATTCTCGCAGGCACCGTGACCGCGGCGCAGGCTGGCGAGGCTTTCGCGCGACTTGCCGATGTGGTGATCCGCGCTGTGCATCGCGCCGTGAGCGAGAATTTCGTCGCGGCGCATGGCCATCTGCGCAGCGAAGAAACCGCCGTGCTGGCGATGGGCAAGCTCGGCGGCTATGAAATGACCGCGACCTCCGACCTCGATCTCATTCTCATTTACGATTTCGACGCGGCGCACCCCGACTCTGACGGCAAGCGCAAGCTGCATGGCGGGCAATTTTTTGCGCGGCTGACGCAGCGGCTGATCAACGCGCTGACCGCGCAGACCAATTACGGCGCGCTCTACCAGGTCGACATGCGGCTGCGGCCGTCCGGCCGCTCCGGGCCGGTGGCGACGCAGCTTGGCAGCTTCGAGGCCTATCAGGAAACCGAAGCCTGGACCTGGGAGCATATGGCGCTCACGCGCGCGCGGGTGGTGTCGGGCTCGCCGGCTTTTGCCGCGCGGGTTAGCGGCACAATCGAGGCGGTGCTCAAGCGGGAGCGTGATCCGGCCCGGATTGCCGGCGACGTGGTGGAAATGCGCGGCGCCATCGCGCAGGAGAAAGGCGAGGCCGCGCGCTGGGATCTCAAATATGCCGCCGGCGGCCTGGTCGACATCGAATTCATCGCGCAATATTTGCAACTGGTGCACGCGGCGCGGCTGCCGGACATTCTCGACACCTCGACCGCGCGCGTGCTCGACAAGGCGCAGCGGCTCGGCGTGCTGGCGCTGGAGGACGCCGAGGTACTGCGGCCGGCGGCGCGGCTTTATCATGACCTCACGCAAATTTTGCGGCTGTGCCTGCCGGGCCCGTTCGATCCCAAAACCGCCGGCGCTGGGTTGTTGCGGCTGTTGGCGCGCGCCGCTGACGTGCCGGATTTCGCCAGCCTCGAAGCCACGCTGGCCGAGACGCAGGTCAAGGTGCGCAAGAGTTTCGTGCGGATTCTGGGCGAGGCGCCACAGCCGAAGCGGCTCGGCGCCAACCGCATTTAGGACGTGCGGACTTGGCCGCGAATCTAGGCAGCCTGCTCCTTCGGCAGCGGACAACACGGCTGCAGCGGCAGCCGCACCACCACGATGGTGCCGCGGCCAAGCACCGAGCGGATACGCATCTTGCCGCCGTGCAATTCCACCAGCGATTTAGCGAGGGCGAGGCCGAGCCCGGAGCCCTGATGGCTCTTGGTG
>JBPCQM010000131.1:0-30313 GCA_050998115.1 Pseudolabrys sp.
CGGCAATACATTGCCGCTTGCGCTAATCGCCGGGCCGTGTGCGCTGGAAAGCCGGGCGCACGCGCTGGAGATGGCAACGGCTTTGAAAGAAATCTGCGGCAAGGTTGGCATCAGCCTGGTATTTAAGACCTCGTTCGACAAAGCCAACCGCACGTCGGGCAGAAGCGCTCGCGGCATTGGGCTCGACCAAGCCTTGCCGACTTTTTCCGAGATTCAAAAAACGCTACACGTTGCGGTGCTGACCGACGTGCATGAAGCCGCGCAGTGCAAGCCGGTGGCGGAGGTGGTGGACGTCTTGCAGATTCCGGCACTCCTGTGCCGCCAGACCGACCTTTTGATCGCCGCTGCCAAAACCGGCAAAGCCGTCAATGTGAAAAAGGGGCAGTTCCTCGCCCCGTGGGACATGGAAAACGTTGTCGCGAAAGTAACCGGCGCAGGAAACAAGAACGTGCTGGTGACCGAGCGCGGCGTCTCGTTCGGCTACAACACGCTGGTGTCGGACATGCGCGCGCTGCCGATCCTTAAGGACAGGATCGGCGCGCCGGTGATTTTTGACGCCACCCATTCCGTGCAACAGCCGGGCGGGCAGGGCTCTTCATCAGGCGGGCAGCGCGAATTTGTCGGCGTGCTGGCGCGCGCGGCAGTCGCGATCGGCGTCGCCGGACTGTTCATCGAGACGCATCAGGATCCGGACAAGGCGCCATCCGACGGACCCAACATGCTGCCGCTCAAGCAGATGGAGCCATTGCTGCGCACGCTGGTCGAATTCGACCGGCTCGCCAAAAAAACCTAGCCGCGCCCGCGATGCGGCGCCACGCCCTGGTCCGGCGCCCATACGCCGTTCGGTAAATTGCCGCTTTGCCAGAACACGTCGATCGGCATGCCACCACGCGGAGCCCAGTAGCCGCCGATCCGCAACCATTTCGGCTTGATGGCGGCAACGATGCGCTTGCCGACAGCGACGGTGCAGTCCTCATGAAACATGCCGTGATTGCGGAAGCTGCCGAGGTAAAGCTTCAGAGATTTCGACTCGAGCAGCCATTGGCCCGGCGCGTAGTCGACGACGAAATGGGCGAAGTCGGGCTGGCCGGTGATCGGGCAAAGCGTGGTGAATTCCGGCGCGGTGAATCGCGCCAGATAGTCGGTGTCGGCGTGCGGATTCGAAACGCGATCAAGCACGGCCTGGGCTGGTGAAGCCGGAAGCCGCGAACGTTTGCCGAGTTGCAGGGTTTTCTTTGTCACCGGGATCTCCTGACCGCGACTATTGGCCCGCTTTCCTGGGGCATGACAAGACCCATCGCGACCTGTAGAAGCTGCCCAAAATCCGGGACTCACCGTAACGCAATGACCGCCATCACCGACATTATCGGCCGCGAAATCCTCGACAGCCGTGGCAACCCGACCGTCGAAGTCGACGTCGTGCTGGAGGATGGCTCGTTCGGCCGCGCAGCGGTGCCGTCCGGCGCCTCGACCGGTGCGCACGAGGCGGTCGAACTGCGCGATGGCGACAAGTCTCGATATTTGGGTAAAGGTGTTCTCAAAGCGGTCGCCGCGGTCAACGGAGAAATTTTCGACGCGATCGGCGGCATGGATGCGCAGGCGCAGGCCAAAATCGATGAAACGCTGATTGCGCTTGATGGCACGCCGAACAAGGGCCGGCTCGGCGCCAATGCGATTCTCGGCGTTTCGCTGGCTGTTGCAAAGGCTGCGGCCATTGCCAAAAATGAACCGCTCTACCGTCACGTCGGCGGCACCGCCGCGCGCACGCTGCCGGTCCCCATGATGAACATCATCAATGGCGGCGCTCATGCCGACAACCTGATCGACTTTCAGGAATTCATGATCATGCCGCTCGGCGGGCCGACATTTTCGGAGGCGCTGCGGATGGGTGTCGAAGTATTCCAGACGCTGAAGAAGACGCTGCAGGACGCCGGCCATAACACCAATGTCGGCGATGAGGGCGGCTTCGCGCCCAATATCGCGTCGGCGCCAGACGCGCTCGATTTCGTCATGCGCGCCATCGAGCAGGCCGGCTACAAGCCAGGTGACGATGTTGCGATCGCGCTCGATCCGGCCGCTACCGAATTTTTCAAGAACGGCGCCTACGTATATGAAGGCGAGCACAATAAAGTTCGCCCGCCGAAAGAGCAGGCGCAATATCTCGCCGACCTTGTTGCCAAATATCCCATCGTCTCGATCGAGGATGGCATGGCGGAGGACGATTTCGAAGGCTGGAAGGCGCTCACCGACTTGATCGGAAAGCAATGCCAGTTGGTGGGTGACGATCTTTTCGTCACCAACGTCAAGCGCCTTGAAGACGGCATCAAGCGCGGCCTCGCCAATTCGATCCTGATCAAAGTCAACCAGATCGGCACGTTGACCGAAACGCTCGCCGCTGTCGAAATGGCGCATAAGGCCGGTTACACTGCGGTGATGTCGCACCGCTCCGGCGAAACCGAAGATTCGACCATCGCCGACCTCTCGGTCGCCACCAATTGCGGGCAGATCAAGACCGGCTCGCTGGCCCGCTCCGACCGCGTTGCGAAATACAATCAGTTGCTGAGGATTGAGGAGGAACTTGGATCTCAGGCCAAATTTGCTGGGCGCGGCGCGCTCAAAATACGCAAGGCATAGGTGCGGCGGCTAGTAATTTGCATTTGACGCACCGGCGCGGCAGAGTCCTGGAAATATCACAAGCGCGATGTGAGTTTGAACCATGGACCAAACAACGGCATTGAGCCGGCACGACCGTAGTCATGCGGTTCAGCGACTATCCGACTTTATTGCCGATTCGGTCGACCAGGCGCGCGCGGTCGGCAAGCCGTTTTTCCATCTGGAATTCGATCGCGTGTTCCCCGACGATATCTACGCCAGAATTTTGGATCTGATGCCGGAATCTTCCGACTACCGCTCGATGCATGGCCGCAGCAAGACGGAGGGTTTACAGACCCGCGTCAAGATCGACGTGTTCCCGGAATACATCCGGAATTTGCCGCCGGAAAAACGCGCCCTCTGGAACGTCGTCGGCGGCGCGCTGTGCTCCGAGAAGGTCAAGCAGGCTTTCATCCGACGCCTGGCGCCTGGGTTAAAAAAGCGGTTCGGGGCCGATTTCGCGAAAACCGGGATGTATCCGATCCCGATCCTCACCCGGGACATTCCAGGTTACTTGATTACGCCGCACACCGACACGCGCTGGAAGGGGATCACCGTCCAGCTCTATCTGCCAAGTGACGAGTCCCACACCGATATTGGGACGATTTTTCATGAAAAGCTGGCCGATGGTTCACTGCCCAAGCGCGCGCAGATGCGCTTTGCGCCAAACTCCGGATATGCCTTCGCGGTTGGCGATGACACGTGGCACTCGGCAGATCGGGTTCCACAAAGCGTTGCGACCCGTGATTCGATCCTGCTGACTTATTTCGTCGATTCCGGCGCGCTCAAAATTCTGCGCAATCGCCTCAAGAGATTCGGCAATTTCCTAGGCAACGAGATCCGTGCCAGGATATAAAAACCGGCGCTCGATGACTTTAAGCCGTCTTTAACGACGCTGCGACATGCTCGGCCGATGCTCACCCATCGCCGCCGGCGATCGATTCTTACCGCATTTGCGCTATACACTCTGGCCGCGTTGTTCATCGGCTATTTCGCCGTCAACGCCTTCACTGGCGATCACGGCTTGCGCGCCCAGCAGGACCTCGACCAGCAAATGGCGGCAATGAAGGTCGATCTCGCCCGTGTCCGATCTGAACGCGCGGTTTGGGAACGGCGGGTGTCGCTACTGCGCTCGGACCGGCTCGATCCCGACATGATCGAAGAACGCGCCCGCGCCTTGCTCGACGAGGTCGATCCCCACGACGTCACTTTGTTGCTCGATCCGCACTAGCGGTGAAACGAACCGACCGGCAATGCCGGTCAATTCCTTGGCTGAATTCATCAAAGCAAGCTTGCGGCCGCTTCGCTTCCGGCGTGACGCGGTTTAGGCTATTGAGACCAAGGCCCGCGCCGCCAAATTCGGCAAAAATCGAGGCCGTTCGTGTAGGGGAGCGCCAAGACAGCAACATGGCCGTAGCCAGTCCGAACTCTGCGTCCGCCTCGGTTGCGTCCCGAGAGACCGCGAAAGTGCCCGACTTTACCAAAGATCAGGACCTCGTTGCCTATCGCGACATGTTGACGATCCGGCGTTTTGAGGAAAAGGCCGGCCAGATGTACGGCATGGGCCTAATCGGCGGTTTCTGCCATCTCTATATCGGGCAGGAAGCCGTCGTCGTGGGTATGCAACTTGCGCTCAAGAAAGGCGATCAGGTTATCACCGGCTATCGCGATCACGGCCATATGCTGGCGGCCGGCATGGATCCGAAAGGCGTGATGGCGGAGTTGACCGGGCGCAGCCATGGCTACTCGCATGGCAAGGGCGGCTCGATGCACATGTTTTCGGTCGAGAAGGGCTTCTACGGCGGCCATGGCATTGTCGCCGCGCAAGTGCCGCTCGGCACCGGCTTGGCGTTCGCAAATTTTTACCGCGGCAATGACAACGTCAGTGTCACTTATTTCGGCGACGGCGCGGCCAATCAGGGCCAGGTCTATGAGAGCTTCAACATGGCGGAGTTGTGGAAGCTGCCAGCCATCTATGTGATCGAGAACAATCGTTATGCGATGGGTACCGCGATTACGCGCTCGTCAGCGGAAACCAATTTGTCGCGGCGCGGCCTGTCGTTCAACATTCCGGGCGAGCAGGTCGACGGCATGGATGTCCGCGCCGTAAAGGCCGCCGGCGACAAGGCCGTGGCATGGTGCCGCACCGGCAAGGGCCCCTACATTCTGGAAATGCTGACCTACCGCTACCGCGGTCATTCAATGTCGGACCCGGCGAAATACCGCACCCGCGAGGAGGTCGAGGAAGTTCGCTCTCATCACGATCCAATCGACATGGTGCGCTCGCGCATCCTCGAAAAGAAATGGGCGAAGGAAGACGAACTCAAGACAATCGACACGCAGGTGCGTGACAGGATCAACGAAGCGTCGGAATTCGCCACCCATGATCCCGAGCCGGCGCCGTCTGAGCTTTACACTGACATTTACCGCTGAGCGCTTCCCGTAACGGTGCCAGTAGAGACATAGAACGCTCATGCCGACCAATATCCTGATGCCCGCTTTGTCGCCGACAATGGAGAAAGGCAACCTCGCCAAGTGGCTCAAAAAGGAGGGCGATAAGGTCAAATCCGGCGACATCATCGCCGAGATCGAGACTGACAAGGCGACGATGGAAGTCGAGGCGGCCGATGAAGGCACGCTTGGCAAGATTCTGATTCCGGAAGGCACTCAGGATGTCGCGGTTAACACGCCGATTGCGGTGATCCTCTCTGAGGGCGAAGATAAATCCACGATTAAAGAGGGTGCGGTAGCGGCCCCGAAAAAAGCCGAAGCCAAATCGACTGAAAGCAAGAAAACCGAAGCTCCCGAACAAAAACAAAAAGCGGATGAATCCGCTGCCCCGGCCACCGGCGAGAAGCCGAAAAAATCGTCCGCGCCCGAAGCTCCGAAAACCGAGGTGTTGCCCGATCCGGATGTGCCGGATGGCACCGAAATGGTGACCATGACGATGCGCGAGGCGTTGCGCGACGCGATGGCCGAGGAGATGCGGCGCGACAAGGACGTATTTGTGATGGGCGAGGAGGTTGCCGAATATCAGGGCGCCTACAAGGTCACGCAGGGCCTGTTGCAGGAGTTCGGCGCGAAGCGCGTGATCGATACGCCGATCACCGAGCACGGCTTTGCCGGGTTGGGCGTCGGCGCCGCATTGGCGGGCTTGAAGCCGATACTTGAATTCATGACGTTCAATTTCGCCATGCAGGCGATGGATCAGATCATCAATTCCGCCACCAAGACCCTTTCCATGTCGGGCGGGCAGATGGGCTGTTCGATTGTGTTCCGCGGACCGAACGGCGCGGCCGCGCGTGTCGCCGCGCAGCACAGCCAGGATTATTCGGCGTGGTATTCGAGCGTTCCCGGCTTGAAGGTGATTGCGCCCTCGACCGCCGCCGACGCCAAGGGATTGCTTAAGGCTGCGATCCGCGATCCCAATCCAGTCATCTTCCTCGAAAACGAAATTCTCTACGGTCACTCGTTTCCGGTGCCGAAGCTCAACGATTACGTCTTGCCGATCGGCAAAGCGCGCATCGCGCGCGCCGGTTCGGACGTAACGATCATCGCTTGGTCGATCGGCATGAATTACGCGCTCAAGGCGGCCGAACAACTCGCCAAGGATGGCATCGAAGCGGAGGTGATCGACCTTCGCACCCTCAAGCCGATGGACACCGAGACCGTCATCAAGTCGGTGCAGAAGACGGGCCGCGCCGTTACCGTCGAGGAAGGCTGGCAGCAATCCGGCGTCGGCGCCGAGATCGCCGCGCGCATCATGGAACAGGCGTTCGATTATCTCGACGCGCCGGTGGTTCGCGTGTCGGGAAAAGACGTGCCGATGCCGTACGCCGCCAACCTCGAGAGGCTTGCGCTGCCCTCGGTCGCCGAAGTGGTCGAGGCAGCTAAATCGGTTTGTTACAAGTAGGCCGCTGGAAATATGCCGACCAACATTCTCATGCCGGCGCTATCGCCAACGATGGAGAAGGGCAATCTCGCGCGTTGGCTGAAGAAAGAGGGCGATAAGGTCAAATCCGGTGACGTGCTGGCCGAGATCGAGACCGACAAGGCGACGATGGAATACGAAGCCATCGACGATGGCGTGCTGGCCAAGATTGTCGTGCCGGAAGGTACACAAGACGTCGCAGTCAATTCGGTGATCGCCGTGCTGGCGGGCGAAGGCGAGGATGCGAAAGCGGCGGCTGCCGGCGGGGCAAAGAGCGCGCCGGCTCCGCAAAAGATATCAGAGAAAAAATCCGAGACCTCGGCGAGTGCGCCCCACCCGGCGCCTGCGGCGCCACCCTCCCCCAAGGGGGGAGGGATAAGCGCGCCAGCGGCGGTTCCAAATCCCTCCCCACGCAGTGGGGAGGGTGGCGCGGCGCAAGCCGCGCCGGGTGGGGCTGGCAGCACTCGCATTTTCTCCTCTCCACTCGCGCGACGGCTGGCGAAAGAAGCCGGCATCGATCTCGCTCGCGTACAGGGCTCCGGGCCGCATGGCCGCATCATCGCGCGCGACGTAGCGGAGACGAAATCCGGCAAAGGGCTCAAGGCCGCGTCGACCGCGCCATCAGCCGGGGTCGCCGGCTCGATTGCGCCGTCGATGTCGGATGCCCAAATTCGCGGCCTTTACGAAGACGGCAGTTACGAAGTCATCCCGCATGACGGCATGCGCCGCACCATCGCGCAAAGACTTACCACATCAGTACAGACCGTGCCGGTTTTCTATGAGACGGTCGATTGCAATATCGGCAAGCTCCTGGCGGCGCGCGAGGAGATCAACGCGTCGGCGCCCAAGGATAAAGACGGCAAGCCGGCCTATCGCCTGTCGGTCAACGATTTCATCATCAAGGCGCTGGCGCTCGCGCTGCAACGTATCCCAAACGCGAATGTGAGCTGGACCGAAGGCGGCATGCTCAAGCACAAGCACTCCGACATTGGCGTCGCCGTCGCGCTGCCCGGCGGCCTGATCACGCCGATTATCCGCCAGGCCGAATTGAAATCACTCTCGGTCATCTCGAGCGAAGGCAAGGATCTGATCGCGCGCGCCCGCGGCAAAAAGCTCAAGCCGCACGAATATCAGGGCGGCACCTCATCGGTGTCGAACCTAGGCATGTACGGCATCAAGCATTTCACCGCGATCATCAATCCGCCGCAGGCCAGCATCCTCGCGGTCGGCGCCAGCGAAGAACGCGCGGTCGTCAAAGGCGGCAAAATTGAACCGGCCCACATCATGTCGGCGACGATTTCCTGCGACCACCGCGCCATCGATGGCGCGCTCGGCGCCGAGCTGATCGGCGCGTTCAGAACGTTGATCGAAAGCCCCGTGATGATGGTGGTGTAACATGCCGCTGGTACGCATCGACCTGCGGCGCGGTCCGTCGGCAGGCTATAAAAAGGCGATCGTCGACGGCGTCTATCAGGCGATGCGCGAGACCTTCAATGTGCCGGACGAGGACCGTTTCATGGTGCTCAACGAACATGAACCGGACGGATTGCTCTTTAGCAAAACTTACATGAACATTCCGCGCACCGATGGCTTCGTGCTGATCCAACTTACCATCAACAATACGCGCTCCCGCGCGCAAAAACAGGCGCTGTTCGCGCGGATCGTCGCATTGCTGAGGGAATATCCGGGCGTGCGCGAGGAAGATGTGATGATCAATCTTGTGCCTGTGACCACGGAAGACTGGTCGTTCGGCAATGGGATCGCGCAATACGTCGCGGATCAGCCATGAGAATTACCGATGGCTGACACTTCGTTCGACATTCTCATCATCGGCTCCGGACCCGGTGGTTACGTCACCGCGATCCGCGCCACGCAGCTCGGCCTCAAGGTCGGCATCATCGAGCGGGATTATCTCGGTGGCATCTGCCTGAACTGGGGCTGCATTCCGACCAAGGCGCTGCTGCGCTCGGCGGAAATCTATCACTACCTGCAGCACGCCAAGGATTATGGACTGTCGGTCGAAAAGGTCGGCTTCGACGCCGGCGCAATCGTCAAGCGCTCGCGCGACGTGTCAAAGCGGCTTAATGACGGCGTCGGCTTCCTGATGAAGAAGAACAAGGTGCAGATCATTTGGGGTGACGCCTCGATCGACGCGCCGGGCAAGGTCACCGTGAAGGCGTCGAAGACCGAAGCGCCGAAGGGCGCTTCGGTCGCGGGCTCCTATCAGGCCAAGCACATCATCATTGCGACTGGGGCACGGCCGCGCGTGTTGCCGGGTCTCGAGCCGGACAAGAAACTGGTGTGGACCTATTTCGAGGCGATGGTGCCGGACAGGATTCCGAAATCATTGCTGGTGGTCGGCTCGGGCGCGATCGGCGTTGAATTCGCCTCGTTCTTCCGCACGCTCGGCTCGGAAGTCACCATTGTCGAGGTTTTGCCGCAGATTTTGCCGGTCGAGGACAGCGAGATCGCCACCTTGGCGCGCAAGAGCTTCGAGAAGCAGGACATCAAGATCATCACCGGCGCCAAAGTGACCAAACTCGAAAAGAAGGGCGACAGCGTCACCGCCGAGATCGACGACGGCAAGAGCAAGCAATCGCTCACCGTCGAGCGGGTGATTTCCGCCGTCGGCGTCACCGGCAATATCGAAAATCTCGGCCTGGAAAAACTCGGCGTCAAAACCGAGCGCGGCACCATCGTCACCGATGGCCTCGGCAAGACCAGCGTGCCCGGCATCTACGCGATCGGCGACGTCGCGGGCCCGCCGATGCTGGCGCACAAGGCCGAGCACGAAGGCGTGATCTGCGTCGAGGCGATCAAGGGTCTGCACCCGCATCCGATGAATAAATCGATGATCCCCGGCTGCACCTATTGCTCGCCGCAGATCGCCTCGGTCGGCCTCACCGAGCAGGCGGCCAAGGAAAAGAAACTCGACGTGCGGGTCGGCCGTTTCCCGTTCGTCGGCAACGGCAAGGCGATCGCGCTTGGCGAGGATCAGGGCCTGGTCAAAGTCATCTTCGACAAGAAGACCGGACAACTGCTGGGCGCCCATATGATCGGCGCCGAAGTCACTGAACTCATTCAGGGCTACGTGGTGGCGATGAACCTCGAAACCACTGAAGAAGAGTTGATGCACACGATTTTCCCGCATCCGACACTGTCGGAGATGATGAAGGAAGCCGTGCTCGACGCCTATGGTCGCGTGCTCAATATGTGAACCTTGCGGGGCGGCGGGTCCGCTCGTAAGTAGGGGACATGGCTGTCGTTCTCGACATTAATGGCAAGAATCCGAGCCTGCGCTCGCGTCATCCGGAAAAGGTACATCGGCCGGATTCGGAGGCGCCACGCAAGCCCGACTGGATACGCGTGAAGGCACCGGCATCGCCGGGCTACCTCAACACGCGCGACATCGTGCGCGCTCACAAGCTCGTCACCGTCTGCGAGGAAGCCGGCTGCCCGAACATCGGCGAGTGCTGGGAGAAGAAGCACGCCACCTTCATGATCCTCGGCGACACCTGCACGCGGGCCTGCGCCTTCTGCAACGTCAAGACCGGACTGCCGGGCGCGCTCGACCCACAGGAGCCCGAGCATGTCGCACAGGCGACGGCGAAGCTCGGCCTCGCTCACATCGTCATCACCTCGGTCGACCGCGACGATCTGGCCGACGGCGGCGCGCAACATTTCGCCGACACCATCCGCGCCATCCGTGTCGCCTGTCCGCAAGCCACCATCGAAGTGCTGACCCCGGATTTTCTGCGCAAAGACGGCGCCGGAGAAATCGTGGTCGCGGCCAAGCCCGACGTGTTCAACCATAATCTCGAAACCGTGCCGTCGCTTTATCTAACGGTGCGGCCGGGCGCGCGTTATTTCAATTCGCTGCGGCTGTTGCAGCGCGTGAAGGAGATCGATGCTTCGATGTTCACCAAGTCGGGTATCATGGTGGGCCTCGGCGAGGAGAGAAACGAAGTGCTGCAGGTGATGGATGACCTGCGCTCCGCGAACGTCGACTTTCTCACTATTGGGCAATATCTGCAGCCGACCCGCAAGCATCACGCAGTCGCGCGGTACGTGCCGCCAGACGAGTTCAAGTCATACGAGACAGTCGCCTATGCCAAAGGCTTCCTGATGGTATCGTCGTCGCCGTTGACCCGCTCGTCGCACCATGCCGGCGAGGATTTCGCCAGGCTCAAGGCCGCGCGGGCCTCCCATGCTCCGTCACCCTGAGGCAGCCGCGCGTAGCGCGGCCCTCGAAGGGAGAAGGTCCAGGACGTTCATCCTTCGAGGCTCGCTTCGCTCGCACCTCAGGATGACGGCAAGCTGATGCCGAGCTTCTCTTCGAAACGCCGCGTGCGCCACGACTCCACGCAGATGTTCGATCTGGTTGCCGACGTCGAGAAATACCCGCAGTTCGTCCCGCTGTGCAACGCGTTGAGGGTGAAAAGCCGTGTGGCAAAAGGCGAGGGCGTCGAAGTGCTGATCGCCGACATGACGGTGGCCTACAAGGTAATCCGCGAGACCTTCACCAGCCGCGTCACGCTCGATAAGCCCAATCTCAAAATACTAGTCGAATATCTCGACGGGCCGTTCAAGCGGATGGAAAACCGCTGGATGTTCCAGCCCGCGGACGAGGACGATTCCGAGATTGAATTTTTCATCAACTACGAATTTAAGAGCCGCGTGCTGGCAATGTTGATGGGCGCGATGTTCGACACGGCGTTTCGCCACTTCTCCGCTGCCTTTGAGAAACGCGCCGACGACATCTACGGCAACAAAACGGCCTAAAACTGCTCGACCTGTTCACCGCCCGAGCTGCGCGCCAGTTCGCTGAGCATTGAAAGTGCCTGCAACACCGATTTCTGCCGGATCGGTCCGCGGCCGATGGCGCCGAAGCGCTGCTCGGACTTCAGGGTCTTGCCGTTGCGGGCGGCTGCAGCGAAATACACCAACCCCGCTGGCTTGTCTTTCGAGGCGCCGGGCCCGGCGACGCCGGTAATCGACACAACAAGATCGGCGCCGGATTTCTCCAGCGCGCCTCTCGCCATCGCTTCGGCGGTCTGGGCGCTGACCGCACCGTGGGTTTGTAGCAGCGTCTTATCGACGCCCAGCATCGCCTCTTTGGCGCCGTTTGAATAAGTCACGAAAGCGCAGTCCACGACCGCCGATGAGCCAGCAATCTCCGTCAGCGTCGCGCTTACCAGTCCGCCGGTGCAGGATTCCGCGGTCGCGATCATGAAGCCGCGAGCACGGCACAGTTCGAGAAACTTCGCGGCGGCGGCCCGCATCTTGTCGTCGATGATGGCGGCGTCCGTCATTTCCCGCCCCACGGCAAACGAATGGTGGCGGTTGCAAATGCCGCGACGCCCTCGCCACGCCCAGTAAAACCCAGCCCTTCGCTGGTGGTTGCCTTGATCGCCACCCGTTCGATAGCGATGCCGCACATTGCGGCGATGCGCGCACGCATGTCGTCTCGATGCGGGCCGATGCGCGGCGCCTCGCAGACAATGTTGAGATCGAGATGCGCAATACGGCCACCGCGTTTTGTCAGCCTCTCGATCGCGAAAGCGACAAAGCGATCCGAGGATGCGCCGCGCCATTGCGGATCGCTCGGCGGAAAATGCACACCGATATCGCCGTCGGCCAGCGCGCCGAGGATGGCGTCGACTAGCGCGTGCAAAACTACATCAGCATCGGAATGGCCGGCCAGCGCGCGCTCATGCGGAATGCGGACACCGCCAAGCGTCACATAATCGCCCGGCCCGAAGGCGTGAACGTCGATGCCCGAACCGGTGCGTACATCGGCGAGCGCCGCAAACTCCGTTGCTTCAGCCTGCGCAAAATCGCTGGCCGTGGTGAGTTTGGTGTTTCCGGCTTCGCCTTCGAACACGCTCACTTTGAGCCCCGCCCACTCGGCAAGCGCGGCGTCGTCGGTGAAATCCGCGCGGCCGGCGGCGGCGGCCCTGCGGTGTGCGTCATAAAGCGGTGCGAAGGCGAAAGCCTGCGGCGTCTGCACCAGGCGGAGGCTGCCGCGATCAAGTGTCTGGGTAATTTTTCCGGCCGCATCGACCGCTTTCACGGTATCAGTGACGACAAGCGCTGGAATGGCCGCGCCGCTTGCTTTCGCGGCGGCGATTGCCAGCGATACCAGCGCCCGCGATACGAACGGCCGCGCCGCATCATGAATGAGGACAATCTCGGGTCGGTTGACCGCCAGCGCGTCGAGTCCAGCCCGCACCGAGCCTTGCCGTGTCTCGCCGCCGAACACCGGTGCCAGCACGGCGATGCCATCCGCGGCGTCACGATAGCGGGCAAGATCGTCACGATGGATCACCGGTTGCACCGCGCCGACCTCCGGATGGCCCGCAAACAGCCTCAGGCTGGCGCGCAGCATCGGCGCGTCGCCGACCAGACGGAATTGCTTGGGGAGGTCGCCTCCTGCGCGTGTCCCTCGTCCGGCAGCGACCACGACGGCAGCGACACCCGCCATAAGGTTATCCTTCAACAACGCCTGGAATTAACGCGCCCGATGCAAGGCGGATACCGCGCTCGCGGTCTATCGGTTACTGCGTTTAACATTTTTTGCATCGCAACACTTGATTTGCTTCGTACACTGGCTAAACTATAAGCACCAATTATTTCGCCTAATTGATAGGCAGTACGGGCCGATGCGACAGTCCCTTTTCCCGACTCCAAAGCTCAGTATTGGCGGCATCGTAGTGCCGAACCGGGTCATTCTGGCTCCGATGTCGGGCATTACCGACGCGCCGTTTCGCCGACTCGCCGAAACGCTTGGCGCCGGTCTGGTCGTGTCGGAAATGACCGCGAGCTCGGCGTTGGCGGAGGGCCGCCGCGAAACAATGCGGCGCAGCGACGGTAAGGGCGTCGCGATCAAGGTGGTGCAGCTCGCCGGTTGCGAGACGAAATGGATGGCGGAGGGAGCCCGCATCGCGGAAGCAGCCGGCGCCGACATCATCGATATCAACATGGGTTGCCCGGCGCGCATGGTGACCAATATCGCGTCTGGCTCCGCGCTAATGCGCGACCTCGACCATGCCTTGACGCTGATCGAGGCGACGGTCGCCGCCGTGCGCGTGCCGGTGACGCTGAAAATGCGGCTGGGATGGGACGCCGGCAGCTTGAATGCTCCGGAATTGGCCCGGCGCGCCGAGGAAGCCGGCGTTCGTGCGATCAGCGTACATGGCCGCACCCGCTGCCAGTTTTATCATGGCAGCGCCAATTGGACGGCGGTGCGCGCGGTCAAGGCGAGCGTGACCATTCCCGTCATCGTCAACGGGGATATCCGCTCTTGCGCCGACGCGAGATTGGCGCTCGAAGCGTCAGGGGCCGATGCGGTGATGATCGGCCGTGCCGCGCAAGGGCGCCCATGGCGGCTGGGCCAGATCGCGCGCGAGCTTGACGGCGGGGCGCCGGAAACAAGTCCGGGATTGCCGGAGCAACGCGAAATCATAGCCGCGCTCTACGACGAGATGCTGGTGCATCACGGCGAGCGGGTAGGGGCCAAACATGCCCGCAAGCATCTCGGCTGGGCGCTCGACGCCGCCGCGGCCAGCGCCGGCGCGAAGGATATGCTCAAGGCCGCACGCGGGCGCGTGCTGACTGCAGAGACGCCAACGGCCACGCGCCGGCGATTGGTGGAAGCTTTCGACGAGTTCTCAACGCAGGCTGCGGCATGAAGCTCGCCCAGCGGCTGTCCGCCACGAGCGGCTCCTCGTCGGACGCTCAGCTCAACGCCTTGCCACACCCGATCATCTTGGTGTCGAGCGACGGGCGCATCACCGACGCCAATGTCGCGGCGGAGCAGTTTTTCAGAACCTCGATCCCGATGCTGCGGCGGCACGCGCTGCGTGAATTAGTACCGTTTGGCTCGCCGCTGCTGACCTTGGTCGATCAGGTTCGCAGTCGCGGTTCGGCGGTCAACGAATACAGAATCGATCTGGCGACGCCGCGTAATCCTGGCGAGCGGCTGGTCGATCTCTACGTTGCGCCGCTGCCGGAATATGCCGACCAGGTCGTTGTGATGCTGCAAGAGCGCACCATGGCAGAGAAAATGGATCGCCAACTGACGCATCGCGGCGCTGCGCGCTCCGTAATTGCGCTTGCGGCGATGTTGGCGCACGAAATCAAAAACCCCCTGTCGGGCATTCGCGGCGCCGCTCAATTACTTGAGCAGTCCGCGGGCGACGACGATCGCAAACTCACGAAGCTGATCTGCGACGAGACCGACCGTATCGTTAAACTGGTCGACCGTATGGAAGTATTCGCCGATGAACGCCCGATCGAACGTGAGCCGGTCAATATCCACGTGGTGCTCGATCACGTGAAGCGGCTCGCCCAGTCCGGCTTCGGCCGGCACATCAAATTCATCGAGGACTATGACCCCTCGCTGCCGCCGCTGCTCGGTAATCGCGACCAGCTCATCCAGGTATTTCTCAATCTGGTAAAAAACGCCGCCGAAGCGATCGGCGAAAGCCGCGTCGATGGCGAGATTCACCTAACAACTGCGTTTCGGCCCGGCGTGCGTATAGCAGTGCCGGGCGGCAAGACCCGCGTTTCGCTGCCGCTTGAGTTCTGCGTGCGCGACAACGGGGCGGGCGTGCCCGGAGAACTAATGCCGCACCTGTTCGACCCGTTTGTGACGACCAAGCCGGCCGGCAGCGGACTCGGCCTCGCCCTGGTTTCAAAGATTATCGGCGACCATGGCGGGATCATTGAGTGCGAATCCCAGCCACGGCACACGACATTTCGCGTTTTGATGCCGGTTTACAACGATGACGACTCCTTTGCCGAGTCGCCGCCCATGCACAGCAGTTGAGGGAGCGATGCCGACCGGAAGTATCCTTGTTGCCGACGACGACGCCGCGATCCGCACAGTATTGAACCAGGCGCTGTCACGCGCCGGCTATGAAGTGCGCTCCACCGGCAACGCCGCGACATTGTGGCGCTGGGTCAGCCAGGGCGACGGTGATCTTGTGATTACCGACGTGGTGATGCCTGACGAAAATGCCTTTGATATGCTGCCCCGCATTCGTAAGGTCCGGCCTAATTTGCCGGTCATCATCATGAGCGCACAGAATACCTTCATGACCGCGATCCGGGCCTCCGAACGCGGCGCTTATGAATATCTACCGAAGCCGTTCGACCTCAAAGAACTCATTGCCATTGTCGGCCGCGCGCTGTCGGAACCGAAAGGAAAGCGCGCTGCGCCGGCGAAGAGCGAAGAGCTGGATTCCATTCCCCTGGTTGGGCGCTCCCCAGCGATGCAGGAAATTTATCGCGTGTTGGCGCGGCTGATGCAGACTGATCTAACCGTGATGATCTCCGGCGAGAGTGGCACCGGCAAGGAATTGGTCGCAAAGGCGCTGCACGATTACGGCAAGCGGCGCGCCGGCGCGTTTGTCGCGGTCAACATGGCGGCGATACCGCGCGACCTAATCGAGTCGGAACTGTTCGGCCACGAGAAGGGGGCTTTCACCGGCGCCAATACGCGGAGCTCCGGCCGCTTCGAACAGGCCGAAGGCGGTACGCTGTTCCTCGACGAGATCGGCGACATGCCGATGGAGGCGCAGACACGGTTGCTGCGCGTCCTGCAGCAGGGTGAGTATACCACCGTCGGCGGACGAACGCCGATCAAGAGCGATGTGCGCATCGTCGCAGCGACCAATAAGGATCTCCGCCTGTTGATCCAGCAGGGGTTGTTCCGCGAGGATCTTTTTTTCCGCCTCAACGTGGTGCCACTGCGGCTGCCACCCTTAAGGGAACGCGCCGAGGATATCCCCGACCTGATCCGGCATTTTTTCACGCAAGCGCATAATGAGGGATTGCCGGTCAAACATATCGATCCGGCCGGACAGGAACGCCTCAAGCGGCATCGCTGGCCCGGTAATGTCCGCGAACTTGAAAATCTGGCTCGCCGGCTCGCCGCGCTCTATCCGCAAGAAACCATCACCGCCGCGGTGATCGAGAGCGAATTGGCGCCGCTATCGCAATCGGCGTCGCCAGCCGGAGACGATAGATCCGGTGACGACAACATCGGGGCCGCGGTCGAGCGACATCTCGCCGGATATTTCGCCAGCTTTAAAGACGTCTTGCCGCCGCCCGGGCTGTATCACCGCATCTTGCGCGAAATCGAGTATCCATTGCTATCGGCAGCCTTGGCGGCGACCCGTGGCAATCAGATCCGCGCCGCCGACCTGCTCGGCGTCAATCGCAACACGCTTCGCAAGAAAATTCGTGACCTCGATATCCAGGTCTATCGCGGCAACAGTTGATCGAATCCCGCCGTACTTTGGGGTGCGCGCCGCGGATTTGTCGCAATTCGGCAACATTGTTGTATAAAAGCATCAGTCGACACCACGTTTGGCTCGTGCCGGAGATTTCCGTTGGATCAGGCCGTCAGCGCCGAACTTGCCGCACCGGCACCGCCCGCCACCACCCGGGTACTTGGCCCGATAGCAGTCGCGCTCGCGCTGTTGTCTGCGCTGGTGACGTTCCTCGTTCTCGCCGGCTTAACGTCGGTCGCGCCGACGTACTACGTCGTCGTCTCGCTTCTGCTCGTCAACGCGGTGACCGGCCTTATTCTGCTCGGAATCATCGTCCGCGAGGTTTGGCAAATCGTCCAGGCCCGGCGCGGCGGGCAGGCAGCGTCGCAGTTGCACGTGCGTGTGGTCGGGTTGTTTTCGATCATCGCCGCCGCACCGGCCATTCTGGTTGCGATCGTGGCGACAGTAACGCTCGATCGCGGCCTCGACCGCCTGTTCTCCTCGCGTACGCGCGCGGCGATTGAAAATTCCGTAATCGTGGCGGACGCCTATCTGCAAAGCCAGGCGCACGCATTGCGCACCGATGCCATCCTGATGGCGTTCGACTTGTCGCGTGCCAAAACATTATTTGATAACGAGCCCGAGAAATTGAAGCAGTTTCTCAACTTTCAGGCCTCGTTGCGTGGCCTTGCCGCCGTCAACATTTTCAATTCCGACATCAAAGTTATCGAAAAGGCCGACATTCCCGTCAACCACGTTTTCGCGATGCCGCCGCGCGACGCGTTAAAGGCGATCAGCGATAGCGAGCCGCAGATTGTGTTGTTGCCGGACGCCGACTATGTCGCGGCGGCGCTGCAGCTTCGCGGATATTCCGATGGGTGTCTTTATGTCGCGCGCCTTCTTGACCCGCGCGTGCTGTCGCAACTGCGTATCACCCAAGCGAGCGTCAGTGAGTATGCCGCAATCGAATCGCGCCGGCTCGGCATTCAGGTTGCGTTCGCGCTGATGTACACCGTTATCGCGCTTATCGTGCTGCTGTCGGCGGTCTGGATCGGCCTTGATTTCGCCAATCGGCTGGTCGCGCCGATCCGTCGGCTGATCGGAGCCGCCAATATCGTTTCAACCGGAAACCTACTCGTTCGCGTTCCGGTGCAAAAGTCTGAAGGCGATCTTGCCAATCTTGGCGAGACGTTCAACCGGATGACCCAGGAATTGCGTACTCAGCGCGACGACATCGTGCGCGCCCGCGACGTCATCGACAGCCGGCGGCGCTTTACCGAAGCCGTGCTGTCCGGCGCCAGCGCGGGCGTGATCGGTGTAGACGATCACGACAACATCAGTATCCTCAATCGTTCCGCCGAACAATTAATCGGATGCAGCGAATCCGACGCGCTCGGCAAACCGGTCGTGAACATCCTGCCGGAATTGTCCGGGATCCTGAAGCAGGCGCGAATTGGCGGCCAACGCTTGGCGCAAGACCAGATGACGATCACGCGCGGCGGCCGCGAACGGGTTCTACAGGTGCGGGTGACGCGCGAACAATCCGGTGAAGGCGACCGCGGCTACGTGGTGACTCTCGACGATATCACCGAGCTCGTTATGGCCCAACGGACGTCGGCGTGGGCGGACGTCGCGCGGCGCATTGCGCATGAAATCAAAAACCCGCTCACGCCGATTCAACTCGCGGCCGAACGGTTACGGCGCAAATACATTGGCGTTATCGGGGAAGACAAATCGGTTTTCGAGCAATGCACCGATACTATCGTGCGCCAGGTCGACGACATCAAGCGCATGGTTGACGAGTTCTCGCGCTTTGCCCGCATGCCAAAACCGGTTATTGAGGCGGAGGATATCGCAGATACCATCCGTCAGGCTGTGTTCTTGATCAAGGTCGGCCATGCGGACATCGATTTTGACGTCGACCTTGCCGAAGATCCGATGCCGGCGCGCTTCGACCGCCGCCTCATTTCGCAAGCGGTCACCAATATCATCAAGAACGCCACCGAGGCGGTTGCCGCGGTGCCGCCGGAAACGCTTGACAAAGGCCGCATCGCGATTTCGGCGGCGCGGGTGGGGCACGACATCGTTATTGACGTTGTCGACAACGGCATTGGCTTGCCGAAGGAAAACCGCAGCCGCCTGCTTGAGCCTTACGTGACGACGCGGGAGAAGGGCACCGGCCTCGGGCTCGCTATCGTCGGCCGCATCATTGAAGAGCATAGCGGCACCATCGAACTGCGCGATGCCGCCGCGAAAATTCCGGAGCAACGCGGTGCCTGGGTGCGCATGCGATTTGCTGATGACACCGTAATCGTCAATGCCGCGCCTGAGAAACCAAAAATGACGAGCGAGGCCCAGTCATGACGGGCGAAATCCTGATCGTCGACGATGAAGCGGATATCCGTGATTTGGTCGCCGGCATTCTGCAAGACGAGGGCTATCAGGCGCATACCGCGCAAAACAGCGATGATGCCCTGGCGTCAATTGTCACGCGGCGGCCTAATCTTATTTTCCTCGATATCTGGCTGCAGGGGAGCCGGCTCGATGGCTTGCAATTGCTCGACGCCGTCAAGCTGGAGCATCCGGAATTGCCAGTGGTGATGATTTCCGGTCACGGCAACATCGAAACCGCAGTCGCCGCGATCAAGCACGGCGCCTATGATTTCATCGAAAAGCCGTTCAAAGCTGACCGGCTGATTTTGGTGGCCGAACGCGCGTTCGAAGCGTCGCGGCTTCGCCGGGAGGTTAGACAGCTCAAGCATTTGGCCTCGGTGCACTCGACGCTGGTCGGCAAGTCGGCAGCCGTCAGCCAACTGCGCCAAACCATTGAAAAAGTCGCCCCGACCAACAGCCGCATCCTGGTGCTGGGGCCGTCCGGCGCGGGCAAGGAGCTCGCGGCACGCGCCATCCACCAAGCGTCCGGCCGCGCCAAAGGGCCGTTCGTTGTTATCAATGCCGCGGCCATCACGCCGGAACGCATGGAGGTGGAATTATTCGGGGTCGATCGCTCCAATGGGCCGGACAGCCGCAAGGCCGGCGCTCTGGAAGAGGCCCATGGCGGCACACTTTTTATCGACGATGTGGCCGAGCTGCCGCGAGAGACGCAAAACAAGATTTTACGGGTGCTGGTTGATCAGACGTTCCAGCGCGTCGGCGGCACCGCCAAATTGGCGGTCGACGTCCGCATCGTATCGTCGACCACGCGCAATCTTGAGGCCGAAATCGCCGCCGGTAGGTTCCGCGAGGATCTCTACCATAGGCTGTCGGTGGTGCCGATCCGCGTGCCGCCGCTGGCGGAGCGGCGCGACGATATTCCCGAACTGGTCGAGTATTTCATGGAGCAGATTTCGCAATCGAGCGGACTGCCGAAGCGGCGGATCGGCGATGACGCCATGGCGGTGCTGCAGTCGCACGATTGGCCTGGCAACGTCCGCCAATTGCGCAACAACGTCGAACGGTTGATGATTTTGACCGGCGGCGACGCCACCGCCGTTGTTGATGCCAGCATGTTGCCGGCCGACGTCGGGTCCATGGTGCCGAGCATGCCGAACGGCAGTGGCGGCGAGCAACTGATGGGACTGCCGCTACGAGACGCCCGCGAAGTGTTCGAGCGGGAATATCTGGTGGCGCAGATCAATCGGTTCGGCGGCAATATTTCTCGCACCGCCGAGTTCGTCGGCATGGAACGCTCGGCGCTGCATCGCAAGCTCAAGGCGCTCGGAATAGGTTGATCCATGTCGCGCATCGCTTATGTCAACGGCCGCTATCTGCCGCGCAGCGACGCATCGGTGAATGTCGAGGATCGCGGCTACCAGTTGGCCGACGGCGTTTATGAAGCCTGCGAGGTGAGGAGCGGGCAATTGGTCGACGAGCGGCGGCACCTCACGCGGCTCGACCGATCTTTGTCGGAGATTTCGCTTGCGCCGCCGATGTCGCATGCCGCGCTTGGCGTCGTGTTGCGTGAAACCGTGCGACGCAACCGTGTGCGGGACGGCTTTATCTATATTCAGGTGACGCGCGGGGTCGCGCGGCGCGATCATGCATTCCCGACTACGGCGACGTCACCGAGCCTGGTCGTAATGGCGCGCAGCGTCGATGCGAACGCGATGGAAAAGCAAGCGGCGGACGGCATCTCGGTGATTACCATGCCGGAACAGCGATGGGCCCGCGTCGACATCAAATCAATTTCGTTGCTGCCGAACGTGCTGGGCAAGCAGGCCGCGCGCGAGCAGGGCGCGCGCGAAGCCTGGTTTGTGGACACGGGCGGCTACGTCACCGAAGGTGCGTCGTCGAACGCCTGGATCGTTGATCGCGACGGAACATTGCGCACCCGCGCGCTTAGCCGCGAGATCTTGCAAGGCATCACTCGGACCGTACTGCTCGACGTCATCAAGGCGCAGGGTTTGCAATTCGAGGAACGCGCCTTCACCGTCGAGGAGGCGTATGCGGCGCGCGAAGCTTTCGTAACCTCGGCGACGCAGACCGTGATGCCGGTGGTCAGCATCGATGGCCGGCCGATCGGCAACGGTGCGCCCGGGCTGATCGCCTCGGCGCTGCGACGCGACTATCACCAATATGCCGAACTAAGTTGAGCTCTCCGGACCGCAAACGCACCGTTATTTCAACGCCTTGGCCTTGCTGTTATGCAAGTTATGCTTGCGCCCGCTGCCGCCCTGCCATCTAATGGCGAGACACCCAAGCCTTGGGCTTAACGAAGGACAATCAACCGGGGCGGGCTTGGGTAACAAACAGTCTCGCGCGAAGACGCGAGCATAAAAGGAACAACGGCCATGGCAGCCGAACGTACGCAAAATCTTCAGGACACCTTTCTCAATCATGTTCGCAAAAGCAAAGTTCCGCTGACCATTTTTCTGGTCAACGGCGTGAAACTGCAAGGCGTGGTGACCTGGTTCGATAATTTCTGCGTGCTGCTGCGGCGCGACGGTCATTCTCAACTTGTCTACAAGCACGCGATTTCCACCATCATGCCGGGTCACCCGATACAATTGTTCGAAGGCGCCGAAGAGCTGCCGGCCGGAGACAAGGTTTAGTTTGGAACAGCGCGAGCGCGACGAGCGCACCGACCGTCTCGCTCCCGTCTCGGCGGGGCAGAGCGGCCGTGCGATCGTGATCGAGCCATGGCTCAAGCGGCACGTGCCCGGTCGTACCCAGACCCTTGACCCGCGCAGCCCCGAGGCCCGTCTGGAAGAAGCGGCGGGCTTGGCACGTGCCATCGATCTCACTGTGGTCGAAGCCGGGCTGGTGACGCTTAACGCGGTGCGGCCGGCGACCTATATCGGCGCCGGCAAAGTCGAGGAAATTGCCGGACTAACCAAGAGTCGGGACGCCGGCGTGGTGGTGATGGATTGCCCGGTATCACCGGTGCAGCAACGCAATCTGGAGAAAGCCTGGAATGCCAAGGTGCTCGATCGCACCGGCTTGATTCTGGAAATTTTCGGCCGCCGCGCGCGCACGAGCGAAGGCGCACTGCAGGTCGAACACGCGCATCTGACGTATCAGAAAGGCCGGCTGGTTCGTTCCTGGACCCATCTCGAGCGCCAGCGCGGCGGCTTTGGCTTTCTTGGCGGTCCGGGCGAGACGCAGCTGGAGGCAGACCGGCGTGTCATCGAAGACCGGCTGCGGCGCATCGAGGCCGAACTCGAAAAAGTCAAACGTACCCGCAAGCTGCATCGCGACAGCCGAAAACGCGTGCCGTATCCTATCGTCGCTCTGGTCGGCTACACCAATGCCGGCAAATCGACGCTGTTCAACCGGGTGACTCAAGCCGACGTTTTATCGGCGGACGTGCTGTTCGCCACGCTTGATCCGACGTTGCGCGCGCTCGATCTGCCGCTGGGAACGCGGATCATATTGTCCGACACGGTCGGATTCATTTCCGATCTGCCGACTATGCTGGTGGCGGCGTTCCGCGCCACGCTGGAAGAGGTGATCGAGGCCGACGTTATCTTGCATGTGCGCGACATGTCGCATCTCGACAACATCGCGCAGTCGCAAGACGTCGTGAAAATTCTTGGCGACCTTGGCATCGAAGCCAATGATGCGCGGCTGATCGAGGTCTGGAACAAGATTGACAAACTGGACGCGGGTAATCGAGCCGGCTTGTTCAATCTCACCGAGCGGCAACCGATCGATCGCCGGCCGGTGCCGGTATCGGCGATATCGGGCGAGGGGATCGATGCGCTGTTGGCCGCGATTCAGGCACGGCTGGCTGAGCACCGGCTGACCATCGATCTTTTGGTGGATCCGGCCGATGGCGCCGGAATGAGTTGGCTCCATCGCCACGCTGAAGTGCTTGACAAGCAATATGGCGAGGACGGGCAGATGCACGTCACGGTGCGGGTCGATGTCGATAACGCGGCGCGGGTCCGGGCTAAATTTCCGGCGACCTCATAAGCTATTGTTCGGCGGCTTTTGCCGCGTCCCACAGATCATCCATCTCGGCGAGCGTCGCGTCTTTCGGCATCTGGCCTTGTAGCGCCAGCGCCTTTTCAATAAAGGCAAAGCGGCGCTCGAATTTCAGAATGCTGGCCCGCAGTAAAGATTCCGGGTCTGCGCGCAGATGCCGCGCCAGATTGACGACGGCGAACAATAAGTCGCCGACTTCGGCGGCTGCGTCGTCGTCCGTTTTTGCGTCAAGCGCCGCCTCGATCTCGTCGGCTTCCTCGCGGATTTTCGCCAATACGGCCCTCGGATCGTTCCAGTCGAAGCCGACTTTGCCGGCTTTGTCCTGCAGTTTTAGCGCGCGGCTGAGCGCGGGCAGAGCCAACGGCACGCCGGCAAGGGCTCCCTGCACGTGTTGGCTCTGATCCTGCTTTTCCTGGGTCTTAATGCGTTCCCACAAGTCTTTCACCGCTTCGACGGTTCGGCCTTGTTCGTCGGCAAACACGTGCGGATGGCGGCGGATCATTTTGCCGGTGATCGCTTCAACCACGTCGCCGAACTCGAAGGCGCCGTGTTCCTGAGCCATGCGGGCGTGATAGACAACCTGCAACAGCAGATCGCCCAGTTCCTCGCGCAGATCATTGAGGTCGCCTCGGACGATGGCGTCGGCGACCTCATAGGCTTCTTCGAGCGTGTAGGGCGCGATCGTCTTGAAATTTTGCTCGAGGTCCCACGGACATCCGCTGCCGGGCGTGCGCAGCGCCGCCATGATTTCGATGAGACGGGAAATATCTTTGGAAGACTTCAATTTCGGGACTCGTCACGGCCTTGGAAGCACAAGCCGGAGCGTAACACGAAACGAGGAGAACGTCCGGCAGGGTGCCGGGCGCTCGTTTAGTCGTATCGCCCGTCAATGGCCGGTGCTGTCGGCCTTGCGGCTCGCCTCGAACAGGAACCAGGTCCGCCGCTCGGTTTCGTCGATGTAGACTTCGAGCAGGCTTGCAGTCCCCGCATCGTGGTGATCCTCACAGAACTCGTGGGTCTTGCGCATGGCGTGGGCGACGTTTTTGTTGTCGGCGACCAGTTCACGGAGCATTTCGAGCGGAGCCACAAAAGACGAATTATTGTCTGAAATGCTCTGATGTTTGCTGATATCCGTGACCGAGCGCAGCGTCGCGCCGCCGATTTTGCGAATTCTTCCGGGAGCGGGTTGGTGGTGGCGAAAATCTGGTCGGACTGCTCGTCAAGCAACAGGTGGTAGTCGCGAAAATGCGGTCCGCTGACGTGCCAGTGGAAATTCTTGGTTTTGAGATTTGAGATAGAGCGCGAAAGCGTCGGCGAGGATACCGTTCAGCGCCTTGGTGATGTCGCGCACCGCCTGTTGCGGCAGATCCGGTTGGGGTATCGAGCGCGGTGGCGGGCTTGGCGCGTGCGGTTTTCTTGTTCAGTTTCCTGGCAGACTTGCGGGCCATAAACCGATTTCCTTTTTGGAGACGACACCGGACCAAACGTTAGGGAAACCCGTGAGTTCCATTCAGGAAACGGCCCAGCATCAGGCCGTTCTTTGATTCCATCCGGAGCATGATTCGCATAAGACATATTATGGAATATAATAAGGCGAGGGCTTGGAAGATAGTTATACTGAAATTAGATAAAGACGATGATTCAATATATTAGGCGGTTTTTTTAGAACAATACTTTAGCTGGAAGAAAATGTCATTCCGTCAAATGCGGGCTCGATGCCGGCGGGCAATCGCGCGCGCAGCGCCTCGTAGTCGAGGTCGGCGTGCAGATTGGTCAGGATCGCCCGAGTCGGCTTGACGCGGCCGATCCAGTCCAAAGCCTCCGCCAGGTTCATGTGACTGGGATGCGGGCTAATCCGTAACGCGTCGACAATCCAAACGTCCAGGCTCGCCAGCGCGGCCAAACCAGCCTCGGGTAACGCCTTGATGTCGGCTGAATAGGCCACGTTGCCGAACCGGAAGCCGAGCGAATTGATGTCGCCGTGGTTCTGCAACACCGGCAACGCGGTGATCGGACCGCCCTTCCCCTCGATCGTGACGCTGACGCCGGGCGTCAATGCGTGTTCGTTCAAGATCGGCGGATATTGGCTGCCCGGCGGGGTGCTGAAACAGTAGCCGAAGCGCTCGCGCAGCACCGCTGACGTCGCGTGGTCGACGTGGAGGTCGACCCGGCGGCGATTGCGGACAAACAGCGGACGCAGGTCGTCGATGCCGTGGATGTGGTCGGCGTGATCGTGGGTGATCAGCACGCCGTCGAGCCATTCGGCATTGGCGTCGAGCAGTTGTTCGCGCAGATCGGGTGAGCAATCGACTAGGACCTGCGTTTTGCCGTCTGTGCCGCCGCGCTCGACCAAAAGCGAGCAGCGGCGGCGGCGGTTTTTCGGATTGCTGGGGTCGCAGGCGCCCCAGCCGAGCGCGACGCGCGGTACGCCCATCGATGAGCCGCAACCCAAAATGGTAAATTTCAGCGTCACGGGGGGGGGACTTTGCTGAACAAACGGAAGAAATTTTCGGTGGTCTGTTTCGCAATATCGTCCGCGCCGACGCCGCGTGTTTGCGCCAACACTTTGGCGGTCTCCGCGACATAGGCCGGCTCGCAACGCTTGCCGCGATGAGGTAGTGGCGCGAGATACGGCGCGTCGGTCTCGACCAAAATCCGATCGGCGGGAAGCGCCTTGGAGATGTCCCGCAAATCCTGTGAGTTTTTGAAGGTCAATATGCCGGTGAACGACACATAGTGGCCGAGCGCCAGTGCCCGCATTGCGAGATCGCGGCCACCGGTAAAGCAATGCAAGACGGCGGGGAAGGCGCCCTTCCCGCTCTCCTCTTCGAGAATCCGCGCCATGTCGTCGTCAGCTTCGCGCGAATGAATCACTAGCGGCAATTTTGTCTGGCGCGCTGCCTCGATATGGGCACGAAATCCCTTTTCCTGTGCATCGCGCGGGCTGTTGTCGTAATGGTAATCGAGCCCGGCCTCGCCGATCGCAACGACTTTAGGATGGTCCGCGATTTCGGCAAGCTGACGGGCGCCGATATCGAGCTCCTCGTGTGCGTTGTGAGGATGTGTGCCGACCGAACAATAGATGTCGGCGAAACGGTCAGCGACGGCCAAGACTTGCGCATGACGTTTTATCCGCGTCGAAATCGTGACGATGCGGCCGATATCGGCGGCCCGCGCCCGCGCGACTACGTCATCGAGTTCGCTCGAAAAATCCGGAAAATCCAGGTGGCAGTGGCTGTCGACCAGCATGATCAGGACTTGGTTGTTTCTTCCGGTTCGACATAGCGTGGAAACACCGCGCTCGGCGCCGGCAATTTCGCGCCCGGCGTCAGACGATGCGCGCCGCCAAGTGCCGCGAACATCCTTTCGCTCGCCGGCACGCCAAGCAGGCCGAGCATTTTTGCCGCCGATTGCGGCATGAATGGCTGTGCCAGAATCGCGACCTGGCGGATCACCTCGGCAGTGACATAAAGCACCGTGCCTTGCTTGGCTGGATTGGTTTTCGCCAGTGCCCACGGCGCCTCGCCCGCGAAATAGCGATTGGCGTCCGCCACCACCGCCCAGACGTGATTGAGCACCTGATGAAGTTGCTGGGTCTTCATGTGTTCCCGCGCGACAGTGACCATCCCATCGGCCGCGGCGAGCATCGTCTTGTCTGCATCGGAAAACGCGCCCGGTTTAGGCAGTACGCCATCCAATTGCTTGCCGATCATCGACAGCGAGCGCTGCGCCAGATTGCCGAGGTCATTCGATAGATCGGCGTTGATGCGATTGACGATGGCTTCGTGGCTGTAATTACCGTCCTGGCCGAACGGCACCTCGCGGAGGAAAAAATAACGTAATGGATCGACCCCGTAGGCGTCGGTGAGCGTGAACGGGTCGATCACATTGCCGACCGACTTCGACATTTTCTCGCCGCGGTTAAAAAGGAATCCGTGCGAGAAAATCCGCTTCGGCACCTTGACCCCGGCCGACATCAGGAAGGCCGGCCAATAAACCGCGTGAAAGCGCACGATGTCCTTGCCGATCACGTGCAGCGCAGCCGGCCAATACCGCCTGAACGTCTCGCTCTGCGTATTCGGATAACCGACCGCGGTGATGTAATTGGTGAGCGCGTCGACCCAGACATACATGATGTGCTTGTCGTCGCCGGGCACGCGGATGCCCCAGTCGAAAGTGGTGCGCGAGATCGAGAGATCCTTCAGGCCGCCTTCGACAAAGCTCGCCACTTCATTAAGCCGTTCCCGCGGCAACACGAAATCCGGCACCTGCTTGTAGAGATCGAGCAGTCTGCCCGCGTAGGCGGATAGCTTGAAAAAATAGCTCGCCTCCTCGACCCACTCGACCGGCGTTCCGGTCTTGGCGGCGAGACGCACCTTGTGCTCGTTAAGAATCGTCTCATCTTCGGCGTAATAGGCCTCGTCACGCACCGAGTACCAACCGGCATATTTCGACAGATAGATATCGCCGCTCTTCTGCATCGCCTCCCAGATACCTGCCGAGGATTTGTGATGGCGCGGCTCGGTGGTGCGAATGAAGTCGTCGTTCGACGCGCCAAGCCGCTCGACCATCGCGCGGAACAGCTTGACGTTACGGTCGACTAGATCTTTCGGCGCGACGCCTTCTTTCACGGCAGTCTGCTGGATCTTCTGACCGTGCTCGTCTGTGCCGGTAAGAAAATAAACGTCGTAGCCGTCGAGCCGCATGAAGCGCGCGATGGCGTCGGTGGCGATCACCTCATAGGCGTGGCCGATATGCGGCGGGCCATTCGGATAGGAAATCGCGGTGGGGATGGAAGAGGACTGCTTGGAGGCCATGGCGCCCCGTAGGTATCAACCGCGTGCCGCGTCGGCAAGCGCGCTGAAAACCGCAAACACCAGTGGCTTGCGGTCGAGATTGTACTCCGCAACGTCGCCGGCAGTGGTGTTGATTTTCTCCCAGGTCTGCGCGAGTCGTCCGCGCTGCTGGATATCCTGCGGGCCGTTTCTCAACTGTGCCGTCATCCAGCCGTTGACCGCGTCCATGAAAGCCGCAAGAAGTTTTGGATCGCGCCCGCCATAGGCCGCTAGGCTATCGCCGAGCGTATGCAAGGAGCGTTGATCGGGGTTCGGCAGCTGTGCCAGCAAGTCGATGATTTTTTGCCGGAGTGCCAGCGCCTTTCCATCGGACAGCGCGATGGCGCGTGCGACGCTGCCGCCGGCCGCCGCGGCGGCAGCTTCGAGCGCGGCATCGATTTCGGGCCGGCCGAGCGCCGCCGCCGCAGCCCGCGCGACATCTTTGTCCGAAAGCGGCCTTAATGCCAGTACGCGGCACCGCGAACGGATGGTCGGCAGGACGCGGCCCGGCGCGTTGCTCACCAACAGCAGCAAGGCGCGCTCGGGCGGCTCTTCCAAAATCTTCAGTAGCGCATTGGCGCCCGACGCAATCAATTCGTCGACGGAATCCACGATAGCGACGCGCCAGCCACCCTCGCCCGCAGTCGAACCAAAAAACGGCACCGCCCGGCGGATTTCGTCGATGATGATGTTTTGATGAAGCTTGCCTGTCTTCTCGTTGATCGTGCGTTGCAGGATCAGAAGGTCAGGGTGCGCCTCGTTGGCAATCCGCAGCGCGGCCGGATGGTCCTTCGCAACCGCAAGCGACGTTGCCGCGTGAACCGCCGGCGCGGATGGATTCGGATGAGCGAGAACAAATCGCGCCGCTCGGTAGGCCAGCGTCGCCTTACCGATGCCAGGCGGCCCGCCGATCAGCCAGGCATGCGCAAGGCGGCCGGACCGGTAGCCGTCCAGGAAGGCGCGTTCGGCCGCCTCATGACCGAACAAAAAATCTGTCGCGCGTGGGTGCGCGATATCGCCCGTTGCGTCGTCACCCTCACTCATGGCGCAACCGGCTCGCTGGCGTTCGCCGGGCGCGGCAGCGGCGGAAAGCGCTCCGTGATTGCGTTCCAAAGCATGCCAAATACTGCGGGCTTCGGCTTGGTCGCGTCGATCAAAATGCAACGCGCCGGCTCGAGCTTGGCAAGCTTGGCGTACGCCCCCCGCAAGGTTTCATGAAATGCGACGTCTTCAGCTTCGAACCGGTCAGCTTGCGTGCCGCCGCGCCGCCGCGCCGCGCGCGCCAGCCCAACTTCGGCCGGCACGTCCATGATGAACGTCAGGTCGGGCATCCGTTCGCCGACCGTCACGCGCTCAAGTCCGCGGATCAAACGCGGGTCGACATGCCCGAGCGCGCCCTGGTAGACGCGGGTCGAATCCATGAAGCGATCGCAGATCACCCATTTGCCCTGCTCAAGCGCCGGCGCGATGGTGCTGCGGATGTGATCGTCGCGCGCCGCCGCAAATAAAATTGCCTCGGTTTCGGCGCCGAGCGGCTTGGCCGCGCCCGACAGCAATACGTGGCGGATGATTTCGGCGCCGGGCGAGCCGCCCGGCTCGCGGGTAAGGACGACGTCGACCCCGAGCGTTTTCAGCCGCTCCGCGATCAGCGCCGTATGGGTCGACTTGCCGCTGCCTTCGCCGCCCTCGAAGGTGATGAAACGTCCAGCCATGAGGCGAAAATAGCTTTCTGCGTCAAAACAACGACGTGGCTTCGCGCGAAGCGAGCCGTTTAAACGCGGCGCATTATAGCTTCTGCGCCCCGGCGCGGAACAGGTTGATCACAAGTTCAGACGCCGCATCGATGGCGCGCTGGGAGAGATTGCCTTTTTTAACGCTCTCGGCCGCCCTGAGCGGCTGTTGCAACACGAGAACGTCGTTGCGCCAGACCTTCAACGTTCCGATCGGCTTGCCTTCGTCGACCGGCGCCGGCACCGGCCCGTTATAGACAACGCGCGCCACCAGCCGCTCGCCGCCGGCTTTGGGGACCATCAGCCGCACGTTCCCGGTCGCGAGCAGCGCTACACTGCCTTTGTCGCCGGCGAACACCTTGGCGATGCCCACGGTCTGGCCTTCTGCGAACAAAACGCGCGCCTCGAAAGCGCGGAAGCCCCATTCGAGAAGTTTTTTCGCCTCGTCGGCCCGCTCTTTGG
>JBPCQM010000218.1:0-2857 GCA_050998115.1 Pseudolabrys sp.
GGAGATCACCGCGCAATTGACCGAGACGCGGCCGGCCGCGATCCACGTTTCGGCCCGCCGGCGCGAGGCGAGCCCCGCCCGGGCAATGACTTTCGCGATGCGTTCGCCCTGCGACATGGCGCGTGTATAAAGGGCGGCGATGGAAAGAGCCACGCCGTCCTTCATGCAGATCGCGATCGAGGAAGCCCGCGCCGCTGGTGCGCGCGGCGAGGTGCCGATCGGCGCCGTGCTGGCGCGTGGCGCCGACGTGCTGGCGCGCGCTGGCAATCGCACGCAGGCGGAGCGCGACCCGACCGCGCATGCCGAGATGCTGGTGATCCGCGCCGCCGCGACGGCGCTCGGCAGCGAGCGATTGACCGACTGCGATCTCTACGTGACGCTGGAGCCTTGCGCGATGTGCGCGGCCGCCATTTCGTTCGCGCGAATCCGGCGGCTGTATTACGGCGCGGCCGATCCAAAAGGCGGCGCGGTCGACAGCGGCGCGCGGTTTTTCGCGCAACCGACCTGTCATCACCGGCCCGAGGTCTATGGCGGCATCGGCGAGAGCGAGAGCGGCGAGATGCTGAAGGCGTTTTTCGCCGCGCGGCGCTAGCGCGCCCCGGCCTGCCGCGCAAACTCCCACGCCTTGACCGCCAACGGACGGATCATCTCGGCCTTTTTTGGCGCGAATTCCGAGGTCGCGGTGCCGTCGCGCACGCGGCCGATGATGCCTTGCAGGATCGCGGCGATGCGAAAGAAATTATAGGCGAGATAGACCGGCAGATGCGGCCGAGGGTCGAGCCTGGTGCGGGCGCGATACATCTCGACATAGGCATCCATCGACGGGATGCCGAGCGCCTTGAGGTCGTGGCCCACGAGCGTCGCGGTGCCGGCGGCGCTGTCGGTTTGCGGCATGTGCCAGGCCATCAGGTGATAGGAAAAATCCGCCAGCGGATCGCCGAGCGTCGATAATTCCCAATCGAGCACCGCCATGATGGTTGGCGCGGCGGCGTCAACGATCATGTTGTCGAGCCGGTAGTCGCCGTGCACGATGCGAACCGTCCCGGCCGGCGGGATGTGCGCCGGCAGCCACGCGATCAGTCTTTCCATCTCGCCGATCTGCTCTGTCTCGGAAGCGCGGTACTGCTTCGACCAGCGCTCGACCTGGCGCGCGACATAGTTCTCGCCCTTGCCGAAATCGCCGAGCCCGATCGCCGCCGGATCGAAGCCGTGCAGGCGCGCCAGCGTGGCGTTCATCGCCTCGTAGACCGCGGCCCGCTCGGCCGCGTGCGAGCCCGGCATCTGCGGCTCCCAGAACACGCGGCCATCGGTGAACGCCATCACGTAAAACGCCGTGCCGGCCACTGTCTCGTCGGTGCAGAGCAGTCGCAGCCGCGCGACCGGAAAGCCCTGTGCATGCAGCGCGCTGATGACGCGGAATTCGCGGTCGACCGCGTGCGCCGAGGGCAGCAGTTTGCCCGGTGGCTTGCGCCGCATCACGTAGCGCCGGGCCGGGGTTTGCAGCAAATAAGTCGGGTTCGACTGGCCGCCCTTGAACTGCTGGATGGTCAGCGGACCGGCGAAACCAGCCAGATTGTTCGTGAGATAATCTTGCAACCGCGCCAGATCGACGCGCAGCGCGTCCGCCACGTCCTTGGTGCCGGAAAACGCGGCCTGCCGGTCGATGCCGCTCATGCGCCGAAAAATTCGAGCAGTGCCGCGGCAGTCGCAGGCGGATTTTCCTCCGCGACAAAATGTCCGGAGTCGATCGGCTTGCCGGTGACTTCATTGGCCCAGTCGCGCCAGATTGCCAGCGGCCCGCTGTCGCCTGGTATGCCGGCGGCGCCCCACAGCGCGAACAGCGGGCAGCCGATCTTCTTGCCGGCCGTGCGGTCCGCCTCGTCATTGGTGAGGTCGGTGGTGGCGCCGGCGCGGTAGTCCTCGCATGTGGCGTGAATGCGCAGCGGGTCGGCATAGAACGCGTCGTAATGCGCCAGCGCGCGCGGATCGAACGCCGACAGATCCTTGGCCTTGGTCCAGCTCGCCATCTTGAGATGGATGTAAGCGATGGAATTGGTGTTGAGCACGGTTTCCGGCAGCGGATAGGGCTGTGCCAGGAACGGCCAGTGCCAGACCTTGAGCGCCATCTTGTAGTCCATGCGGTGCCACATCTCGTAGGTCGGAATAATGTCGAGCACCGCAAGCTTCGACAGCCGGCCCGGATGGTCGAGCGCGAGCCGATAGGCGACCCGGCCGCCGCGATCATGGCCGGCCAGCGCGAACCGGGCATGGCCGAGTTTTTCCATCACCTCGATCATCAGCTTCGCCATCGAGCGCTTGTCGTACGGCGAATGGTCCGCGCCCGCTTTCGGCACCGCCGACCAGCCGTAGCCGGCCAAGTCGGGGATCACGAGCGTGAAACGCTTGTCGAGCAGCGGCGCTACCTTGTGCCACATTACGTTGGTCTGGGCGTAGCCGTGCAGCAGCAACAGCGGCGGCCCGCGCCCGCCAGCGCGCGCGAAGATTTTTCCGATCGAGGTGTCGATCCAGTGCGCGGCATATCCGGGATAGAGGTCGGCGAGATCGGGCATGGGACGGACTGTAGGCGCGGACGACAAAAAACAAAACCCGGCCCGAAGGCCGGATTTTGCAACGTTCGAACGGCGGTTTTAGCGGCCGTTCACCAGCATCGACTCGCTCTGGTGCAACAGGTCGGCGCGGACCGCGGCGTCGGGATCGGCTCCGACAATTCGGCCATTGTTTACGACCGAGTCAGAGCGCTGCATCGCGAACGCAGCCTTGCCGGCTTCGTTGTTGGTGGCGCGATACCGCGTTGCCGCCAAAGCCGGCGAAGCGGTGAGGGCGGCAAGCACGATGG
>JBPCQM010000267.1:0-24404 GCA_050998115.1 Pseudolabrys sp.
ATTTCGGACGGCCGGGCTTTGTACGGATCGTTGCGCACGCCCTTGTGCGCGCGCAGAGTCTCCGAGCGCCATGGCAAAGTCCGCGCATGCCGGTCATACCAGGCCAGCAACGCATTGGGATCAGGACGGCGTTGATCCACGCGGTTATGCACACGCGTAGGCGCTACCGCGTCTTTTTTTCGGCGGGATGCTACGATCATCCTCCGACGATGGCACAGGGCGCGCCCGCTTGAACAAGCCTTCCCGCAGTTTTCCCCGGCCGCTGTCCGACCTGCTTTCGGCGGCGCTGAACGAGCGCTTCGCCCAGCAAGGCTTCGCGTCGCGCGAACTGGTCACGCGCTGGGCCGACATTGCCGGCGCGGAAATCGCGGCGCATTGCGAGCCGGCCAAAATCCAATGGCCGCGCGCGGCCGGCGATGACGATCCGGAACCGGCGACCTTAGTGTTGCGGGTCGAAGGGCCCGCCGCGCTAGACATTCAGCACCAATCCGCCGTGATCCTGGAGCGGGTCAACCGTTTCTTCGGCTGGCAAGCGATCGGCAAGCTGGCGCTACGTCAGGCTCCGCTGCGCCGGCGCGAAAAGCCGGCCGCACCGAAACCGCCGGACCAAGCCAAAATCGCTGAAATAGCCGGCAACATGCCGGAAATCGGCGACGAAGACCTGCGTCAGGCGCTCGCGAGGCTTGGCGCCTCGGTCAAGGCAAAGTGACCGAACACCTGCCCTTCGGTCATGAATCCACAATTGCCACGGTGTTTGTTTCCGGATAGCCCAATATCGGACCAATGGCCGTTATCAGGAGCCTAGCGTGAACATCACCCGCCGAGAATTTTGTCAGGGCAGCGCAACAGCGGCCCTCGCGATTGCCGCGTTCGGCCTGTCACCGCTCCCGGGCCTCAGCAGCGCCGCGTTGGCGCAAACGGTAGCCGCCGCGGAACTGATGCAGCCCAATCCGCTCGGCGAGATGGTGCTGGGGCCAGCCAATGCGCCGGTTACCATCGTCGAATACGCCTCGATGACCTGCCCGCACTGCGCACATTTTTCCGAAACCACCTGGCCCGCGCTGAAGAAGGATTACGTCGACACCGGCAAGGTGCGTTTCATCTTCCGCGAGTTCCCGCTCGATCCGCTGGCGGCGGCCGGTTTCATGCTGGCGCGCTGCGCCGCCAAGGACGACAGCGCAAAATATTTCGTCATGATCGACACGCTGTTCGCCCAGCAGAAAACCTGGGTGGTGCAGCAGCCACTGGAGCCGCTCAAGACCATCGCCAAGCAGGCGGGTCTGAGCGAGCAGCAATTCAACGAGTGCCTGACGAATCAGAAGCTGGTCGATGGGCTCGAAGCGGTGCGCCAGCGGGCCGCCGACAAGCTCGGCGTGAACTCGACCCCGACCTTTTTCATCAATGGCGAGAAAAAGAACGGCGACCTCTCGATCGACGATCTTGCCAAGGCCATGGCGCCCTATCTCAAGGCGGGATAAGGGTTTTTCGGCCCGAGCCGACTTCCTGCGGCGATGCCTGCCCGGCTAACTTCCGAAGGTTGCTACCGAAACGTCTCTGGAAAACCTCCGGCGCCTGTTGCTCCCGGCTGCGCGCCGATTCATTCTCCGCCCCGATGCGGCGAAACGTGATTTCCGGGCCCTCGCTCGGGGAAACGACCTCGGTCCAATGACCGGCAGCGGCGCGATTTTGCGCGGGGCAAGAATCAAGGCAAGGCTCAAGGCATGAAGCTCACTCGGCTTCGGCTGATCGGATTCAAATCGTTCGTCGAACCCACCGACTTTCTGATCGAACCGGGCTTGACCGGCGTGGTCGGACCGAACGGCTGCGGCAAGTCAAACCTGGTCGAGGCGCTGCGCTGGGTGATGGGGGAATCCTCCTACAAATCCATGCGCGCCTCGAGCATGGACGACGTGATTTTTTCCGGCTCCAATAACCGCCCGGCCCGCAATACCGCCGAAGTCGCGATCACGATCGACAATGCCGAGCGCTCGGCGCCGGCCTCGTTCAACAATCAGGATACCCTGGAGATCGCGCGGCGGATCGAGCGCGAAGCAGGGTCCGCCTACCGCATCAACGGTACCGAAGTGCGCGCCCGCGACGTGCAGATCGTGTTCGCCGACGCCTCGACCGGCGCCCGCTCGCCCGCCTTGGTGCATCAGGGCCGCATCGGCGAGATCATCCAAGCGCGGCCCGAGCAGCGCCGCCGTGTGCTCGAGGAGGCCGCCGGCGTCGCCGGCCTGCACGCCCGCCGCCATGAAGCGGAACTGCGGCTTAAATCCGCCGAAACCAACATGCTGCGGGCCGAAGACGTCATCAAGCAACTCGAAGCCCAGATGGACGGCCTCAAGAAACAGGCCCGCCAGGCGATCCGCTATCGCACGGTGTCGGCGCAAGTCCGCAAAAACGAGGCGACGCTGTTTCATCTGCGCTGGAGCGCCGCCAACACCGAAGTCGCCGACGCGGAGCACGCCAAGACCGAAGGCGTGCGGTTGGTTGGCGAACGGACCACCGCGCAGACGCAAGCCTCCACGCGACAAGCCAATGCTTCAGCCGCCCTGCCCCCGCTCCGCGAGACCGAAGCGCGCGCTGGCGCGGCACTGCACCGCCTCAATCTGGCGCAGCAGGAACTCGATCGCGAAGAGCAACGCGCCAAAGACCGCATCGCCGAGCTTGATCTGCGCGCCGTTCAGTTTGCCGCCGACGCCGAGCGTGAGCGCCGCCTTGCGGCAGACGCGCAAGCGGCATTGCAGCGCCTCGCCAGCGAAGAAGAAACCATCAAGCGCGAGGCGCGCGAGAGCGCCGGACGGCGCACCGGAATCGATGGACGCGTCAGTGAGGCCGATACCCAACTGTTGGCGGCGGAAAAGATTTTTGCCGAGTTGACCGCCGAACTCGCCGATCTTTCCGCCAAGCGCAACCGGTTCGAACAAGCCGCCCGTGAACATCAGGAACGCACCGCGCGGCTCGCCGGCGAAATCACCGAGGTCGAGCGCGAACTCGCCGCGCTGCGCGGCGCCGACAGCGCGCCGCTCTCTACCGCGGTCGACGGCGCGCAAGCCGCGCTCAGCGAGGCGGAAGCCGCCGCCATTGCCGCCGAGGCTGCGCAAATCAAATTGCGCGAGGAGGTCGAGAACGCCCGCACCGCGCTGGCCGAAGCAGAGCGCCGCACACAACGGCTGGAGACCGAGGCCAAGACGCTGTCGAAAGTGCTGGCGGTTGAAACACGCAATCTGTGGCCGCCGGTGATCGATCATGTCGCGGTCGAAAAGGGCTATGAAAAGGCGCTCGGCGCCGCGCTCGGCGACGATCTCGACGCGCCGGTCGATCCCTCGGCGCCGATGCGCTGGACCGGCATCGCGGCCGATCCATCCGATCCGTCGCTGCCCGAAGGCGCCGTATCGCTGGCGCAGCACGTCCAGGCGCCGCCGGCATTGGCCCGCCGCCTTGCGCAGATCGGCGTGGTTGACCGCGACACCGGCGTCCGGCTGGCGCCCGCGCTCAAGACTGGACAGCGGCTGGTGTCGCCGGAAGGCGACCTGTGGCGCTGGGACGGTTTCGTTGCCGCCGCCCATGCACCGACCGGCGCGGCGCGGCGGCTGTCGCAGCGCAGCCGTCTGTCAGAGATCGAGGCCGAATTGCCGGCTGCGCGCGAGGACGCCGTTGCCAGGCGGCAAGGTCTGGACGACCGTCAAGCCGCGTTCCAAGCCGCTGCCGCAGCGGAATCCGAAACTCGCGCGCGCGAACGCGAGCTCAATCGCCGCACGTCGCGCCTTTCCGCGCTGGCGGAAGCGCATTCGCGGCTCACCTTCAACCGCGACGAGGCAGCGGCCGGTTACGCTGAGGCCGAACGCGCGATGGCGGCGCTCGCCCCCGCGGCCGACACCGAAACACAACTCGCGGCGGTGCGCGACGATATTTCCGGCAAGCGGGCACGGCTCGCCGAATTGCGCGCCGAACAGCAGGCGATCGTGCGTGAAGCCGAATTGTCCAACCGGCGGCTGCAATCGATCGCCGCCGATGTCGCTGGCTGGAACGAGCGCCGCGATGGCGCCACCGGCCAAATCACCACGCTTGAACAGCGCATTGGTGACGCCCGGCGCGAGCGCACCGAACTGGAAAGCGCGCCCGCGCTGTTTGCTGAAAAGCGCAGCGCGCTGATCACCGAGATCGAGGGTGCCGAAACCAAGCGCCGCGCCGCCGCCGATGAATTGCAGACCGCGGAGAACGCTCTGGCGGACGCCGACCGTGACGCCCGTGCCGCGCTTGAAGCCGTCGGCGCGGCCCGTGAGGAATTGGCGCGTTCCGAAGAACGTTTTGGCGCGGCGCAGCGCCGCTTGGCCGATATTGCGCGGGAAATCCATGAAGTGCTGGAAATCGAGCCGCCTGGCTTGGCCGAGCTCGCCGGCCTCAAGGACGGCGAAGCCTTGCCGGAACTGGCCGACGTCGAGGCGACACTGGAGCGGCTGCGCCGCGAGCGCGAGCGGCTCGGCGCGGTCAATTTACGCGCCGAAGAGGAATTGCGCGAAATCGAGGCCCAGCACGGCAAGCTCGCCGCCGAGCGCGACGATCTGATCGCCGCTATCTCCAAGCTCCGGCTCGGCATCCAGAGCCTTAACCGCGAGGCGCGCGAGCGGCTGCTGGCCTCTTTCGAGATCGTCAATCAGCACTTCCAAAAGCTCTTCACGAGCCTGTTTGGCGGAGGCAGCGCCGAACTCAAGCTGATAGAAAGCGACGATCCGCTCGAAGCCGGGCTCGAAATTTTCGCCAAGCCGCCGGGCAAGAAGCCCACGACATTATCGCTGCTGTCCGGCGGCGAGCAGGCGCTGACCGCGCTGGCGCTGATCTTCGCGGTGTTTCTCACCAACCCCGCGCCGATCTGCGTGCTGGACGAGGTGGATGCGCCGCTCGACGATCACAACGTCGAACGGTTCTGCGACCTGCTCGACGAAATGACCAAGTCGACCGATACGCGGTTCGTGATTATCACCCATAACCCAATCACGATGGCGCGGATGAGCCGGCTCTACGGGGTGACGATGGCCGAGCGCGGCGTGTCGCAACTGGTTTCCGTCGACCTCGACGCCGCGGTGAAGTTCCGCGAGGCGAGCTAGCCGTTCTAGCGCGGAACTATCTGTAAGCCGCTGAAAGCACTATTTTATTTCATCCGGCGCATGAGGCCGAGGTGCGAAACTTGACGGCTGCAGACCCGGTTCGCCTGTGTGAAAAATTTGAAAGATTTTTTTCGAACCCCGGAACGAAAGTCGGCGAGCACGGTTAACGCCGTAATTAGCAGCAGGGCGGCTCCCCCCTTCCCCCATAAGCCGCCAGGCTCTAGGCCCCGGGTTTTCCCGGGGCTTTTTTCTGCGCGTTTGGCGACAATGCCGGTTGCGCCCTGCCGTTGGAACTCCATCTAGGCTAGGCTTCGGCAGAGAATGGGGAAGATACCATGTCTATCACCGGCTGGATCGTCATCGGCGTCCTGATCGTTGTCGTTCTGTGGGGGATTACGATCTACAACGGCCTCGTTGCCCTGCGGCAGCGGGTCAACCAGTCGTTCGCCGACATCGACGTTCAGCTCAAGCAGCGCAGCGACCTGATCCCCAACCTGGTGGAGACGGTGAAGGGTTATGCCGCCCACGAGCGCGGCACGCTCGAAGCCGTGGTGCAGGCCCGCAACGCCGCGATCGCCGCCCCGGGCCTTGAGCAAAAAGTCGCCGCCGAAAACGCGCTGTCCGGCGCGCTGCGGCAATTATTCGCGCTGTCAGAATCCTACCCCGATCTCAAGGCCAACCAGAGCTTTCAGCAGTTGCAGTCCGAGCTAACCGACATCGAGAACAAGCTTGCCGCCTCGCGCCGGTTCTTCAACAATGCGGTGCAGGAATACAATACCGGTATCCAGCAGTTTCCGGCCGCGCTGTTCGCGGCGACGTTCGGATTCCATCAGCAAACATTCTTTGATCTCGGCGAGACGCGCGCGCAACTCGAGCAGGCGCCGAACGTGAAGTTCTGACTTGTCCCGGACGCGGTGCAGCGCGTTTTCGCGGTGCGCCGCTGATCGGGGATCGCCACACCCTCGGAACGATCCCGGGTCAGCAGCGCACCACCATAGCGCGTTGAAAACGCGCATAAACGCGCTAATGGTGCTGCGCTGCGCCCGGGAAAAGTAGCCAATCAAATGGCCGCCTACGGTCTTTACACGCACATCCAGTCGAACAAGCGCCGCTCGATTGCGCTGTTGATCGGCCTGTTCGTTCTGGTTTACCTGCTGGTCTATGCCGGCGCCCTGGTCGCCGAAGCGCTTACGCGCGACGCGCCGCTCGATGTTCTGCTGCGCGCCGCGCGCACCGATTTCATGCTGGCGCTGCCGTGGGCCACCGGCGGCGCCATCCTCTGGATTCTGATCGCCTACAAGTTCCACCAGTCGATGATCGACTCGATCACCGACGCGCAAACGGTGACGCGGACCGAGCAGCCGCGGCTCTACAATATCCTGGAAAATCTCTGCGTTTCGCGCGGCATTCCGACGCCAAAGCTCAAGATCGCCGACGACGAGGCGCTCAACGCCTTCGCCACCGGCCTCAACGGCAAGCAATATTCCATCACGGTGACGCGCGGGCTGATCGACGCACTCGACGACGCCGAACTCGAAGCCGTGCTCGGCCACGAACTGACCCACATCCGCAATGGCGACGTTCGCATGCTGGTGATCGCGGTGGTGATTGCCGGGGTGATCTCGTTCTTCGGCGAATTGGTGTTTCGCATCTTCTTCCAGAACATCTATTGGGGCGGCGGCCGGCGATCGAGTGGCGACGGCGACCGCAAGGGCGGCGCCGGCATTGCCATCGTGATCGCCTTCGCGCTGATCGCGCTGGCCTGGGCGTTGTCGATCGTGATCCGCTTCGCACTGTCGCGGCAGCGCGAATATCTGGCGGACTCCGGCTCGGTCGAGCTCACCAAAAATCCCGACGCCATGATCTCGGCGCTGCGCAAGATCGAGGGCCGCGGCGAATTGGTGCATGCGAATTCCGCGGTGATGGAAATGTGCATCGACAATCCGCGCGAGGGTTTTTCCAACATTTTCGATACCCATCCCTCGGTCGATGCGCGCTGCGCGGCGCTGGTGAAATTCGCCGGCGGTCATGATCCGGGCCCGCTGGCGCTCGACGACACCGAGAAGCCGGCGCAAATCGAACCGCCCCCGCCTGGCGGGCCTTGGGGCGGCAGCGAGCCGCCAAAAACCGGGGGGTCAAAAACCAGCGGGCCTTGGGACCAGACGCCGTCAGGTGACCCCTCAAGCGGCGCTTCAGGTGGGCCTTGGGGTCCTGCGCAAAACTGAAACGAGCATGCCCCGCCAAATCGCGTTAGAATGCGGCGGGAGTATCGAGCGGAGGACGCAAACCATGCGTGCTGGAAAACTGATTATGTTCGCCGCCTTCGCGGCTGGCGCGTGTGTCTTGGCCGCGCCGGCTCTCGCGCAGGTCCTCACCGCCGAGCCGCCGATGGGCGCGCTCATGGAAGGCCAGCGCGTTCTGGTCGCGGACGGCACCTGCGGGGCGGGGAAAATAAAGGAAGTCGTCGGCGGCAATCACGTCGAGGTCGGCGGCTTCAAGAGAGTGAAACGAATCCGCCGCTGTGTCGCGCGGCGCTAATGACCCTCGAATGAGACCAGCGTGCGCACCGGCACGTCCAGCTTGCGGATTTTGTCGGCGCCGCCGAGTTCCGGCAGGTCGATGACGAAGCAGGCCGCCAGCACCTCGGCGCCGAGTTGGCGCAGCAGCTTCACCGCGCCCTCGGCGGTGCCGCCAGTCGCGATCAGGTCGTCGACCAGCACCACCCGCTCGCCTTTGCTCACCGCGTCCTCATGGACTTCCATCTCGTCGAGGCCGTATTCCAGCGAATAGGCGATGCTCACGCGCTTGTGCGGCAGCTTGCCCTTCTTGCGGATTGGCACGAAACCGGCCGAGACCTGATGCGCCACCGCGCCGCCGAGGATAAAGCCGCGCGCCTCGATACCGGCGACCTTATCGACCGCCTCGCCTCTCCACGGCCTGACCATTTCGTCGACCGTGCGGCGAAACGCGCCGGCGTCGCCTAAGAGCGTGGTGATGTCGCGGAAGATGATGCCGGGCTTCGGGTAATCCGGAATGGCGCGGATCGATTTGCGCAGCTCGTTTTCCAGCGCCGGCGAGGTCACGGAGCCCGGCCTTTCAACACCCGCCCGGCCACCGCATCGAGCTTCGCCATCAGCGCCGGGTCGCGCGCTTCCGGCGCGGTGATCAGCGCGGTGTCAAGCGCCTTGTCGGAGCAGAGCGGGCACAGCTCATGCTCGCGCGGGAAGTTCTTGGCGAGCCGCGCCACCAGGCGCTGCGCGCGCTCGGCATTAGCCAGCAGCACCTTGATGATGTCCTGCACCGTCACCGCGTCGTGGTGTTCGTGCCAGCAGTCGAAATCGGTCACCATCGCGACCGTGGCGTAACAAATCTCGGCTTCGCGCGCGAGCTTGGCCTCCGGCATGTTGGTCATGCCGATCACCGAATAGCCGAGATCCTTGTAGGTCATGCTCTCGGCGTAGCTGGAGAATTGCGGGCCTTCCATGCAGACGTAAGTGCCGCCCCATTTCGGCTCGATGCCTTCCGCCTTGGCGGCGTCGCGCAAATGCGCGCGCAGCAGCGGCGCCACCGGATGCGCCATCGAGACATGCGCGACCAGGCCGCGGCCGAAAAACGAGCTCTCTCGCTTGTGCGTGCGGTCGACGAACTGATCGACCAGCACGAAGGTGCCCGGCGGCAGTTCTTCCTTAAACGAACCGCAGGCCGACAGCGACACCAGATCGGTGACGCCGGCGCGCTTGAGGATGTCAATATTGGCGCGGTAGTTGATGTCGGACGGCGACAGCCGATGGCCCTTGTCGTGGCGCGACAGGAACACGACCTGCAGTCCGTCGATCTCGCCGATCCGCAGCGCCGCCGACGGTTCGCCCCATGGGCTGTCGATGCGCTGTTCGCGCACATTAACGAGGCCCGGCAGGTCATAGATGCCGGAGCCGCCGATGATGCCGAGCACTGCTTTGGTCATTTTCCCCACCTCCGGTCATCATCCGCCAACGGGGCCGGCCTAGCGCCGGCCCAATGACAGGCTCCAGCGGATGACCCAGTAAACGCCGGCGATCAATTCAGATACTGGAAATACTGGATGCCCCGCCTTCGCGGGGCATGACAAGCTCGAAAGCGGGCAAATTGTCTAGACGTGGCCTTTGACCGCCGACCACACTTTCTTCTTGGTGAAATACAGCAGACCCGACAGCACGATCAGGAAGATCATGACCTGGAAGCCGAGGCGCTTTCGCGCATTAAGATGCGGCTCGGACGCCCACATCAGAAAGGCTGAGGCGTCCTTCGCGTATTGCTCGAGATTGGCCGGCGCGCCGTCATCGAAGGTCACCTGGCCGTCCTGCAGCGGCGGCGGCATGCCGATCGCGTGGCCGGGGAAATACATGTTGAAATTCATGCCGGCCGGCATCGCCATGTCCTTGGGCTTCTCGCCATAGCCCTTCAGGATCGCGGCGATGTAGTCCGGCCCCTGCTCCTGGTATTGCGTGAAGATGTCGAACACGAACCAGGGGAAGCCGCGCTCGAAGGTGCGGGCCTTGGCCAATACCGACATGTCGGGCGGCAAAGCACCGCCATTGGCCGCGCGGGCGGCCTGGTCGTTGGCAAACGGCGGCGGGAAATGGTCGGCCAGCCGGCCCGGCCGCTCGAACATTTCGCCGGAATCGTTCGGGCCGTCCTTGATCTTGTAGTCGGAGGCGAGCGCTTCGGCCTGCGCCACCGAGAACCCGGGACCGCCCGGATCGGCCAGGTTGCGGAAGCTCAGCATGTTGAGCGAATGGCAGCTCGAGCAGACTTCCTTGTAGATCTTGAAGCCGCGCTGGAGCTGGCCCTCGTCATATTTGCCGAACGGGCCGGCGAACGACCATTTCAGCCGCGGCGGCTGCGGCGCCTCGTGCTCATGCTCCTGCCCTTGCCCTTGCCCCAATACCGGCGACACCGACAGCGCAAGCGCGGCGGCGGCAACGAACAGGCGGCAAGCTGTCTTCATCGTGATGCTCCGCTCACGCCCGCACGCCCGGCGGTCGCGGTGCGGAAGCGCCGAGCGGCACGTCCCCCATCAACACCGATTCCGAAATTGAATTCGGCACCGGCCTGGTCTTTTCGAAAATGCCGAGCAGCGGCAGAATGATGACGAAGTAGCCGAAGTAATAGGCCGTAAGAATTCGCGCCGCGATGACGTAGATGCCCTCTGGCGGCTTGGCGCCGAGCCAGCCGAGGCCGATGCTGCAGGCGACGAACAGCCAGAAGAACTGCTTGAACAACGGCCGGTAGCGCCCCGAGCGCACGCGCGAGGTGTCGAGCCAGGGCAGGAAGGCGAGGATCAGGATCGAGCCGAACAGCGCGCAGACGCCGAGCAGCTTGTTCGGGATCGCGCGCAGGATCGCGTAGAACGGCAGGTAATACCATTCCGGCACGATGTGTTGCGGCGTCACCGCCGGATTGGCGGGGATGTAGTTGTCGGCGTGGCCGAGGAAATTCGGAATGTAGAACACGAACCAGGCGAACACGATGCAGAACACCGCCATCAGGAACGAATCCTTGATGATGGCATAAGGCGTGAACGCCACGGTGTCCTTGTCGGTCTTCGGATCGATGCCGGTCGGGTTGTTCTGGCCCGCAACGTGCAGCGCCCAGATGTGCAGCACCACGACGCCGGCGATCACGAACGGCAGCAGGTAGTGCAGCGAGTAGAACCGGTTCAGCGTCGGATTGCCCACCGCGTAGCCGCCCCACAGCAGCGTCACCAGCGGGTCGCCGATCACCGGAAAGGCCGAAAAGAAATTGGTGATGACGGTGGCGCCCCAGAACGACATCTGGCCCCACGGCAGCGTGTAGCCGAGAAAACCAGTCGCCATCATTAACAGGTAGAGAATAACGCCGAGGATCCACAGTACCTCGCGCGGCTCCTTGTAGGAGCCGTAATACATGCCGCGGAACATGTGGATGTAGACGGCGACGAAGAACATCGAGGCGCCGTTGGAATGCAGGTAGCGCAGCAGCCAACCGTAGTTCACGTCGCGCATGATGCTTTCGACGGAATTAAACGCCATGTCGGCATGCGCGGTGTAGTGCATCGCCAGCACGACGCCGGTGATGATCTGCACGCCGAGCATGAAGGACAGGATGCCGCCGAACGTCCACCAGTAGTTCAGGTTGCGCGGCGTCGGATAGGCGACAAACGACGAGTGGACCAGCCCGGCGATCGGCAGCCGGCGCTCCAGCCACTTCATGAAACCGTTGGTCGGCTGGTAGGTAGAATGTCCGCTCATATTCGACCTTCGAAAAACTGGAGACTTAGTCAATCAGCCGATCTTGATCTTGCTGTCGGAGACAAAAGTGTAAGGCGGCAGCAACAGATTCTTCGGCGCCGGGCCTTTGCGGATGCGGCCGGAGGTATCGTATTGCGAGCCGTGGCAGGGGCAGAACCAGCCGTCATACTCGCCTTGGTGCGCGAGCGGGATGCAGCCAAGATGAGTGCAGATGCCGATCAGCACCAGCCACTGATCGTGGCCTTCCTTGACCCGCGCCTGGTCCGATTCGGGATCAGGCAGGCTGTTGACGTTGACCGAGCGCGCCTCATCGATCTCTTTTTTGCTGCGGTGGAAAATGAAAATCGGCTTCGAGCGCCAGAACACCTTGATGATCTGCCCGTCGGCGACCGGGCCGAGGTCAACCTCGATCGGCGCGCCGGCCGCGATGGTCGAAGCGTCGGGATTCATCTGCGAGATCAGCGGCACCAGGCTCGCCGCGGCGCCGACCGCGCCGACGGCGGCGGTCGCGATATAGAGAAAGTCGCGGCGTGTGTGCTCCGCCGAAGACACAGTCGTCACGTCTGAAGCCCTCTCCCCGGCTGGCTATGTTTCCACCCACGGCTGGATGCCGAGGACCTAGTCCTGCGGCGGCGGGGCGGACCGCTGGCGGCAATCCCAGGCAGGACCGCGCGTCGGCGGGTTTTATTGGCACCCTTGCGATGCAAGCGCAAGCCCAACAAAGCGCGGTCAACATGCCAGACTGGCCCGTATAATCGGCCATGATCCGCATCGCTCTATTCCAGCCCGACATCGCCCAGAATACCGGCACCATCCTGCGGCTGTGCGCCTGCTTCGGGATCGAGGCCCACATCATCGAGCCGACCGGCTTCCCGGTGAGCGACCGCGCATTCCGGCGCGCCGCAATGGACTATCTCGATCGGGTCTCGATCGTGCGTCATCTTGACTGGGCCGCGTTCGAGCAGTGGCGCGGCGGCACGGGGGCCCGTCTGCTGCTGTTCACCACCGCCGGCGCGCAGCCTTATCTCGATTTCGCGTATCAGGACGGCGACATCCTCCTGTTCGGACGGGAAAGCGCCGGCGTTCCCCAAGTGGTGCATCAGGCCGCCGATGCGCGGCTCCTGATCCCTATGCGGAAAGACCTGCGCTCGCTCAACGTTGCGATGACGGCGGCGATGGCGGCCGGTGAGGCGTTGCGGCAGACCGGCGGTTTCAGCGGCATGATCGGACAATGAACCAGCGGCAAGCCATAACCGCCGATCTCGCTTTGCGCGTGCCGCCGCAGGCGTGGTTCGTCGTCAGCGCGGTCTTTCATTATCTCGGGCCGGCATTTGCGGCGTTGCTATTCGCGCAGGTCGGCGTGCTTGGGGTGGCCTGGTTCCGCATCGCCAGCGCGGCCGTCGTCTTTGCGCTCTGGATCAAACCGTGGCGGCTGCTGCGGGTGGCGTCACGCGAGACGTTGATACTCCTCGTTCTGCTCGGCGGCTGCCTCGCGGTGATGAATTCGAGTTTCTATCTGGCGATCGCGCGGCTGCCGCTCAGCTTGGTGGCGACCATCGAATTTCTCGGCGTGCTGGTGCTGGCGCTCGCCGGGTTGCGGACCGCGCGCAACTACAGCGCCGTCGCGCTTGCCGCGGCGGGCGTGCTGTTGCAGACCCAATTGCACTGGTCGAGCGACCCGCTCGGTCTGGCCTTTGCCGGCGTCAATGCGTTGCTGTTCATGGGCTATATCGTGCTCGGCCACCGTATCGCGCGGACCGGCGCGGCCGATGGTGTCGAGCGGCTCGGCGCCGCCATGGTCATCGCCTTTATCGCCATCATGCCGATCGGCCTGTCGGAAGCGCTGCCGGCCTTGCGCAATCCGCTTCTGGTGCTTGCTGGGGTTGGCGTCGGCATCTGCTCGTCGGTGATACCCTATGTTTGCGATCAACTGGCGATGGCGCGGCTGCCGCGAAATTCGTTTGCGCTGATGCTGGCCCTATTGCCGGCGACGGCGACGATCATCGGCGCGATTGTCCTCAAGCAGGTCCCGGGCGTTCACGAGCTCGCCGGCGTGGGACTGGTCATGGCCGGCATTATTCTGCATCGTCCGAGCGGTTGATGCAGGGCACCGCAATACTCGAAGCCCGCAAAGGCAAGGCGCGCGCCCGGAGCGCCTTGGCAACGCACCGATCAGGCGTGGTTGCGGCGGACGGGCGGTTTTCAGCCCCCTTCCAATCGTTCGGTCGGTATATTATCATAATATACAAATGTTCGCCTTCGATCGGATCGATGGATTTGACTGGGATCACGGCAACAGCCGGAAGAGCTCCGACAAACACACCGTTTCACAATCGGAGGCGGAGCAGGTCTTTGCCGATTCCGGCCTCTACGTTTCGGCCGACGAACGGCACAGCAGCGCGGAGGCGCGGTTCCATGCTCTCGGCGCCACAGCCGCTGGCCGGCTGCTACACGTCACGTTTACGCTCCGCGACGGCGGACGAAAGATCCGTGTGATCTCCGCTCGAGTCGCGAACCGAAAAGAAAGATCGATCTATGAAAACAAAAGCTAGACCCGCACTGAAACCCGTCCCTAAGTTTCGCAGCGAAGCCCAGGAACGTAAATTCTGGGAAACGCACGACTCGACGGCTTACGTCGATTGGAACAAGGCGCAGCATGTTCGCCTGCCCAACTTGAAATTGTCGACAGCCGCCATTTCGTTGCGGCTTCCGCAGGATTTGCTCGACCGCATCAAGGTCGCGGCCAATAGGCGCGATGTCCCTTACCAGTCGCTGATCAAGGTCTGGCTGGCGGAGAAGCTGGACGCGAACTGACTTTAAGGAAGCCGGATGGACGCCGAGCATCTCGACGACCGCAAGGCGCGCGCGCGCGCGTGGTTTGAAAAACTGCGTGACGATCTTTGCGCGGCACTGGAGATAGCCGAAGACACACTACCGGAAGACGCACCGCTGGCGGACCGCACACCCGGCCGCTTTGAGCGCACGCCGTGGCAGCGCACCGACCACACCGGCAAACCCGGCGGCGGCGGCGTGATGGCGATGCTGAAAGGCCGGGTATTCGAGAAGGCCGGCGTGCATTGCTCGACCGTGCACGGCGAGTTCGCGCCCGAATTCCGCAAGGACATCCCGGGCGCCGCCGACGATCCGCGGTTCTGGGCGTCGGGCATTTCGCTGATCGCGCATCCGCGCAACCCGAACGTGCCCGCGGTGCACATGAACACGCGTTTCGTCGTCACCACCACGGCGTGGTTTGGCGGCGGCGCCGATCTCACACCGGTGCTCGACGCGCGCCGCACGCAGAGCGACCCGGATACCCTGGCGTTTCACGCCGCCATGAAGTCGGCCTGCGACGCGCACGCAAAAGTCGCGCCCTATGACAAATACAAAAAATGGTGCGACGGCTATTTTTTCCTGAAGCACCGCGACGAGCCGCGCGGCGTCGGCGGCATTTTCTTCGACTATCTGGAATCCGATTGGGACGCCACTTTTGCATTCACCCAAGATGTCGGCCGCGCGCTATTGAAAGTCTATCCCGGATTGGTGCAAAAAAATTTCGCCACGCCGTGGACTGAGGCGCAACGCGAAGAGCAATTGGTGCGGCGCGGCCGTTACGTCGAGTTCAATCTGCTCTACGACCGCGGCACAATTTTCGGCCTCAAGACCGGCGGCAACGTGGAGTCGATCCTGTCGTCGCTGCCGCCCATCGTGAAATGGCCCTAGAAGTAGTTGCGCAGCGCGCCGGCAATTAGAAACAATCCGCCGCAGAACACCACCACGTCGAGGATCGCGGTGTGCACATGCAGCGGCATGCGCTCGACGAAGGCGCGCGCCAAAAAAGGTCCGGGTAGCGCCATAAGGCCGATCAACAGCGCGAAGGCTACAACCTGAGCCGTCAGCACACCGGCAATTCCAAACACCGAAATCTTGACGATGCCGGTCACGATTGAAATCACCGCGTCGGTGGCGATCACCGCCGCGCCTTCGAGGCCGGCCGCCATCAACAATGACAGCATCACAACGCCGGAGCCCGCCGTGCCGCCGACCAGGACGCCATATACGACAGCGCCGCAGGCAAAACCTGCGTCGCCAAACTGCACGTTATGGTGCTTGAGCAAGCGCCGCAGCGGTACGCTTGCGATCAGCATCGCGCCGATCACGATCGCCGCCCCGGCGCCGGCGAGTCTTGTGTAACCCCAGGCGCCGAGCACGCAGGTCGGCAGCGCGGCGACCAGCGCCATCGCCGCGCGGCGGCGGTCGACATAACGGGCAAACGCCGCGACGCGGCTCGAATTGGTGAATAGCGCCGAGATGGCGATGATCGGCACCACCGGCTCGGCACCGACCAGCGGCACCAGAACGAGCGGCAGCAACGCGCCGGTGCCGTAGCCGGAAACGCCGCCGAGAAATGAGGCGAACAGCGCAACACCCGCCACTGCGGCAAGCTGCAGCAGGGAAATATTGGCGAAGCCGGCGGCCAGATTCATTGTTTGGCGTTATCGGCGGCGTCATCGGTGATTTTATCGAGCGCGCTCTTGCCGGACGGAAAGCCGGCGGCGATCCAGGCCGCTTCGGCGGCCTTGAGCGCCGCGCCAAGCGCCGGGCCTTTAGCGAGACCACGCGCCATCAGGTCAGCCGCCTTGACCGGGAAGTCCGGCGCATTCCAGCGCTGCGGCAAGGTCGCGAGGTCGCGCCATGGCGCGTCATCGGCCGGCGCGCCCGAGCGCGCCCAGGCGAACAGCACGCGGTCGATGAAGCGCTCGGCGCCACGGCGATAGAGTATCTCACGTCCATCGTTCTGCGGGTTGAGCGTTCGCCAGTTCTCCAGCATCGAGATCAGCTTGGCGCTTTCGGCATTCGACAGCCGTAATTTTTCCGACAGCCGCTCGGCGTCCTCCACAATCATCATGGCAAGCGCACCGAGCCGTCGCATCGGATCGGCCGGAAGCGACAGCGCCCGCTCCAGCGCCGCCATCGCGGAGAAATGCGTCACGTTCGGCACGCAATTGAGCGCGATCAGCAGCAGCCCCGCGTCCGCCATCGTTTGCAGCACCGGCGCGGCGCGCTCCGCCACCAGCAGCTTGATAAATTCCATGCGGATGCGCTCGCGCGAGAGCTGCTCGAGCCCGGCGCGCAACGCGATGCAGGCGGCGAGGCCATCGGCGTCGAGCGCGCCCTCGCCATAACCTGCGTGGAAGCGGAAGAAGCGCAAAATCCGAAGATAGTCTTCCTCAATGCGCGTCTTCGCATCGCCGATAAAACGCACCTTGCGGGCGGCAAGATCATCGAGCCCGCCGGTGTAGTCATGCACCGTGCCGTCGCGCGAGGCCGACAGTGCATTGATGGTGAAATCGCGCCGCTGCGCGTCCGCCTTCCAGTCGCGGCCGAACGCCACCTTGGCGTGACGGCCATAAGTCTCGATGTCGCGGCGCAAGGTGGTGACCTCGAACGGCGCGCCGTCGGCCACCACCGTGACGGTGCCGTGCTCGATGCCGGTCGGCACCGCCTTCATGCCGGCCGCTTCGACGCGGCGCGCGACTTCCTCGGGCGCCGCGGTGGTGGCGAGGTCGATTTCGCCGACTTTCATGCCGAGCAGCGCATTGCGCACCGCGCCGCCGACCGCGCGGGCTTCCTCGCCGTCGCGATCCAGCGCGCCGAGCAGCCGCGCCAGTGCGCCGGTATTCAGCCATGCGGCGCCTGCAAGACTTGGTGCGGCCATCAGCGCGTCTGCCCCGGCACGAATTTGCCGTCCTCGATATGCGCGGGAACGTAAGTCGAGCCGGGCGGCGCGCCGCCGAAATGCGCGAACAGCACGAAGCTGCCGAGCATCAGCGCGAGCGCCAGCGACGCCAGCGTCAGGATACGCGTCAGCGGCCAATGCGCCGGATCGAGCACGCCGGCCCGCGTCGCCCACAAAAACCCGGCGTACAGCAGGAAAGGCGCCAGAAAGAGCGCAACTTCCGAGAACGCCGGGCGGATCATCGGTATATCCGTTCGTGCAGGTTGCGCAGGATACCAGCGGTGACGCCCCAGATGTAACGCTCGCCATAGGGAATTGCGTAATAGTGCCGCGTGATTCCCTGCCAGTCGCGGGAATGCCGCTTGTGGTTTTCCTGATCCATCAGGAAGGCGAGCGGCACCTCAAACGTGTCGTCGACCTCGCTGGTGTTGAGCTTGAGCACAAAGCCGGGCGTCAGGCGGGCAATCACCGGCACGATGCGATAGCCGAGCGTGGTCATGTAAAGGTCGAGATAGCCGAGCGGGGCGAGGAACTTGCGGTCAAGCCCGATTTCCTCCTCGGCCTCGCGCAGGGCGGCGGCCTGCGGATTGTCGTCGGTTTTGTCGAGCTTGCCGCCGGGAAACGATATCTGCCCCGGATGATCGGGCAGATGCGCGGCGCGCTGGGTCAGCAATACGCTCGGCTCCTCGCGGTCGACGATCGCCACCAGCACCGCGGCCGGGCGAATCGGGCGAATCAAAGCGATTCTTTGCATCACCGGATCAGCGTCGTGGTCCCCCCGCGTCGGCGTAACGCTGGCGTCGTTAAGACCCGGGGGCACATCGAGCGTGAGGCGCGAGCGCACGCGCTCGAAAAATTCCCGCGCCGAAACATTTTGATCGGCCGCCGCGTCCGCCATTAGGCAAACTCTCGCACCGCGCTGGCTTCCGCCATCGCGAAAAATTCGTCGGCCGAAGCGACGCCGAACATCATGCGGCCATCGACCTCGCGCTCCTCGCCGCGTTCGACCAGGTCGTAGAATAGCGCGCGCGTCACCTTGGCCCACAGTCCGCGCCGCACATGCAGATACGGCTTGAGGCCGCCGGTCGACACCTCCGGCTCAAAACGCAGGGCGTGGACGCGGCAGCAGGTCACCCAGTCGTCGACATTTGTCCGAAATTTGAGCACGTCATCTTCAACTTTTAGTTCGACAGCGAGGAACGGCGCGTCATCGACTACAATCCCGACTTTTTCCACCGGAGTGACGAGAAAATACTTGTTGCCTTCCCGCTTCAACACCGAGGCGAACAGGCGAACCAGCGCCGGCCGGCCGATCGGCGTTTTCATGTAAAACCACGTGCCATCGGTGCCGATGCGCATGTCGATATCGCCGCAAAACGGCGGATTCCACAGATGAACCGGCGGCGGGCCGGGGGGCGCGTCGCGCGGCAGCCCCGCGGCGATTCCCTCGAGTCCGCTTTGCCTGCTGTGCCCTGCCTTCGCCATTGTTTTCCTACGGTATCCAGAGCGTTACGGCCTGTTCGCATCTTTGTGATGAGGCGCAAAGGCCGGCCAAGATAGCGTAAGCTGCTGCGGAAAGTGCCAGATTCGTGCCAAGCCGGACCGAACCCCGGCTGGTGCGGTTGTTGCATAGACCTGACGCAAGCGGGAAGCGGCGACGACACCCCAAAAGGAGCCCAGCCGATGTCTGGCAGCGAGAACCTCGAAAAATTCGAAGATATGATCGTGCGCGCTGCGGAGTCGACGGCCGCCCATGTCCGTGCCGCAAGGGCCGGCATCGGCGCCGTGATTTTCGGCCAGGACCAGGTGGTCGAACGCGCGCTGATCACCGTGTTGTCCGGCGGACACGCGCTGCTGGTCGGCGTGCCGGGCCTCGCTAAGACCAAGTTGGTCGAGACGATGGGCACGGTGCTCGGACTCGACGCACGCCGCGGCCAGTTCACGCCCGACCTGATGCCATCCGACATTCTCGGCTCCGAGGTCCTGGAGGAAAGCCCGGGCGGCAAACGCAGCTTCCGCTTCATCTCCGGCCCGGTTTTCGCGCAACTTTTGATGGCCGACGAGATCAACCGCGCCTCGCCACGCACGCAATCCGCTTTGCTACAGGCGATGCAGGAGCAGCATGTCACGGTCGCCGGCACCCGCCACGATTTGCCGAAGCCGTTCCACGTGCTGGCAACGCAAAATCCGCTGGAGCAGGAAGGTACCTATCCGCTGCCGGAAGCCCAGCTCGACCGCTTCCTGATGCAGGTGGACGTCGATTATCCGGAACTCGAAGCCGAGCGGAAAATCCTGTTCGACACTACCGGCGCCGAGGAAACCCGCGCCAAGGCGGCAATGACCTCGGACGACCTGATCGCGGCGCAGCGGCTGGTGCGCCGTCTGCCGGTCGGCGAATCCGTGGTGGAAGCGATCCTCGCGCTGGTGCGCTCGGCGCGCCCCGGCTCTGAAGCCGGCGACATCGGCAAGCTGATTTCCTGGGGCCCTGGGCCACGCGCCAGCCAGGCGCTGATGCTGGTGGTGCGCGCCCGCGCGTTGCTCGACGGCCGTTTCGCGCCCTCGATCGACGACGTGCTCGAACTCGCCGAGCCCGTGCTCAAGCACCGCATGGCGCTGACCTTTGCGGCACGCGCCGAAGGCGAAACCATCGGAAACGTGATCAAGCGCCTGAAAATCCGTATCGGATAAGACAGGAATGGCCGAGCCCCGACTCAGCGACACCGAGCATGAAGCGGTACGGGCGGCCGCCGGCAAGAGCCGGAAACTTGCCGCGCGTCTCCCGCGGCTCATTCTTGAAGCGCGGCGCGTTGCGTCGACGTTGATCCACGGCTTGCATGGCCGCCGCCGTGCCGGGCCCGGTGAGAATTTCTGGCAATACCGCCGCTTCATGTCGGGCGAGCCATCGTCGAACGTCGACTGGCGCCGCTCCGCACGCGACGACCATCTCTACGTCCGCGAACGCGAATGGGAGGCCTCGCACACGATCTGGCTATGGGCCGATCGTTCGCCGTCGATGGACTTCACATCCGCCCTTTCCGAATGGAGCAAGCTCGACCGCGCGCTCGTGGTTTCCTTCGCGCTCGCCGAGGTGCTGGTACAGGGCGGCGAGCGCGTCGGCATCCCCGAATTCATGCGGCCGACCGCCAACCGCAACATCATCGAAAAAATGGCGCAGACCATCGTGCATGACACCAGCGAACGCCCCAGCCTGCCGCCGAATTTCGCGCCGGCCGCATTTTCCGAAGTATTGCTGCTCTCCGACTTCTGGTCGCCGATCGCCGAATTTCGCCGCACCATCGGCCAGCTTGCCGCGAACGGCGCGCGCGGCCACGTCGTGCAGGTGGTCGACCCGGCGGAAGAGAGCTTCCCGTATTCCGGCCGCATCGAATTCATCGAGTCGGAGGGCCTCGGCAGCATCACAGCCGGTCGCGCTGAAACCTGGCGCCGCGACTACCAGGCATTGCTCGCTAATCATCGCGCTGCTTTGCACGCGGAGTGCGAGCAGTTCGGCTGGACCTTCACGGTGCATCGCACTGATCGCGGGCCCACTGAACTCCTGTTTGCGATCCATGCCCGCATGGGAGCCGGGGCGCACACCATCAATGAAAGCCGTCAGCCGGGCCTCGCCGTCGCGGAGGCCCGGACATGATCCCGTCCATCCCGCTCGGTTTCGCGCAACCGCTGATTCTAATGGGGCTGCTCAGCCTGCCTGTGTTGTGGTGGCTGCTGCGGCTGGTGCCGCCACGGCCGCGGCGAATCGATTTTCCGCCGACGCGGCTCTTGTTCGAGATCGCGCCGAAGGAAGAGACCCCGGCGCGCACGCCGTGGTGGTTAACGCTGTTGCGTCTCAGCCTCGCGGCGCTCGTCATCATCGCCGCTGCCGGGCCGCTGTGGAATCCGCCGGTGGCGACGCGCGATCGTGCCGCCCCTCTCCTCATCATGATCGACGATGGCTGGCCGGCGGCGGCTTCCTGGGATGCGAGGCTGCGCACCGCCGATGAATTGCTGGCGCGCGCCGACGCCGATGCGCGCGGCGTCGCGCTGCTGCCGCTGTCGGAAACCGGACGCGATATTTCGTTACAGACCGCGAGCGCTGCCCGCGTTGCGCTGAAATCGATCAAACCGAAACCGCATTCGATCGATCGCAGCGAGGTGCTGCCGGTGCTGACGCGCTTCCTCGCCGGCGCGCCGGACATCGAAATGGTTTGGCTGTCCGATGCGGTGGATTCCGGCAAGGGCGCGGATTTCATTCAGGGCCTGAAGATCGCGCTAGGCAATCATGCGTTGACCGTCGTCGACGGCGGCGTCGCCGTTCCACGCGCGCTGGCCGCCGCTGATAACGCGGCCGGCGCACTGACCGTCAAGGTGCTACGTCCGCAGGGTGGAAACTTTGCAGACGGCGCCGATGAAGGCCTGGTGCAGGCGCTCGACCTCAAAGGCCTGCCGCTCGGCGAGGCACTCTTCCGATTCTCTGGCAGCGCTACCGAGACCGAGGCGGTGATCGACCTGCTGGTCGAAATCCGCAACGACGTGGCGCGGCTCGACATCGCCGGCGAGCGCTCGGCCGGCGCCGTGCAACTGCTCGACAAACGCTGGCGGCGGCGCACCATCGGCGTAGTGTCAGGGTCCGCCGCCGACCGCTCGCAGCCGCTGATCGGCGCCACCTATTATCTCTCGCGTGCGCTCAACCCGTTCGCCGACGTGCGGCTCTCCGAAGGCGTCGCGCCGGCCGAAGCCGTCGGTCGCTTCCTCGACCAGAAGTTGCCGATGCTCATCCTCGCCGACGTCGGCAATGTGACCGGCCAATCTCGCGCGCGGCTGAATAAATGGATCGACGATGGCGGCGTTCTGGTGCGCTTTGCCGGCCCGCATCTGGCGGCCACCGACGATGACCTGGTTCCGGTCAAGCTGCGCCGCGGCGGCCGCATCCTCGGCGGCAGCTTGAGTTGGGAAAAGCCGCAGCCGCTCGCGTCATTCTCGCGCGAAAGCCCGTTCAACGGCATGGCGGTGCCGAACGACGTCACCGTATCGCGCCAGGTGCTGGCGGAGCCCGACGCCGAATTGACGCAGCGCGCCTGGGCAAGTCTGGCCGACGGCACACCGCTCGTCACCGCGCAGCGCCGCGGCAAGGGCATTATCGTGCTGTTTCACGTCACCGCCGATACACGCTGGTCGGACTTGCCGCTGTCCGGCGCGTTCGTCGATATGCTCAAGCACCTTGTCGCGCTTGCCGGATCGTTTTCCGGTACCGATACCGCGGCCGGCAACGCGGCAAGCGCCGGAACGTCGACCCAAGTGGTGCCGCCGACCCGCACGCTGGACGGCTTTGGCGCCTTCGGCACCCCGCCAACTACCGCGCGCCCGGTGCCGGCGGGTTTCAACGGCCGCGCCAGCGCCGACCATCCGCCGGGCTTTTACGGCCCTCCGGAAGGCTTGCTCGCTGTTAACACGCTGGCGCCCGCCGACCGCCCCGTGCCGCTCGATTTCTCGGTGCTGAATGCGCGCCATGATGTTTACCGCCACGGCGAGCCGCTCGACCTTCGCGGGCCTATCTTCGTCGGCGCGCTCGCTTTGCTGGCGCTCGATGCTTTGGTGGTGATCTGGCTGTCCGGTGGCATTGTTACGCCGCGCTGGCCGCGCCGCGCTGCAGCGGCGATCCTCGTCGGCATAGCGATTGCCACGCTCGTCCTGCCGGGGGCATCGCGCGCGCAATCCTCCGACGATTTCGCCATGAAGGCGACGCTGCAGACCCACCTCGCCTACATCATTACCGGGGACGCGGAAGTCGACGCGGTCAGCAAAGCCGGGTTGCAGGGCCTCACGTTATTCCTGGCGCAGCGCACCGCGCTCGAAGCCGGCGAGCCGGTAGGCCTCGAACCCGGCCGCGACGAGCTGGCGTTTTTCCCGCTGATCTATTGGCCGGTGGTGGCGAATGCCGGCAAGCCGCCCGCGCAGACGCTCGCGCGCATCGACACCTACATGAAGCAGGGCGGCACCATTTTGTTTGATACCCGTGACGCCGTCGACGCGACGCCGGGTCTCGGCGGCGAAAATCGTTCGCCGGGCATGGTGGCGTTGCGCACTATCCTGTCCTCGCTCGATATTCCCGAACTCGAGCCGGTGCCGCACGATCACGTTCTGACCAAGACATTTTTCCTGCTGAGGGAGTTTCCCGGCCGCTTCACCAACGGCCAGCTTTGGGTTGAAGCGCTGCCGGCCGAGAACGAGGACGATCCGGGCCGGCCGGCGCGCGCCGGTGATGGCGTCTCCGCGATCCTGATCACCTCGAACGATTTAGCCGGGGCTTGGGCGATGCGGCCGGACGGCCAGCCAATGCTGCCTCTGGTTCCGGGTGAGCCGCGCCAGCGTGAACTGGCGTTTCGCGCCGGGGTGAACATCATGATGTATGCGCTGACCGGCAACTACAAGACCGACCAGGTTCATATACCCGCGCTGCTCGAGCGGCTGGGACAATAGAGTTACCATTTGACATAGTAATTTCATATGAGAGGATACTATCGTCTCGATAGGAGCCGTTATATGAGCAAATATGAGCCGTTACCCCAATTCCTGGCGTCGGCCCCCGGCACAACAAAGCGCCTGAGCTTTTCCGAGATCGAGCGAATTCTTGGCTTCAAGTTGCCAAAGAGCGCGTACCAGCATGAGGCGTGGTGGAGCAATAATGCGACCGGTCACTCACACGCGCGCGCTTGGCTGCAAGCCGGCTGGCGCACGGAGGGCGTCGATCTTTCGGAACGAAAAGTCACGTTCCAGCGTTCAGTGCCGCCGCCGGCCTCGTCCAAGCGCGACCCTTGGGGCTGCATGGCCGGAACCGTCACGGTCATGCCGGGCGTCGACCTGACTACGCCAACCGGCGACATTTGGAATGCCGAGGAAGGCCGGCTACTCCATGACTGATCTTCTTCTCGACACTTGCGCCCTCTTATGGATCGCGAATGGAGCCGACATAACGCTAGAAGCCCGCAACGCGATCACTATTCGAAACTTGCAAGTTTCCCCAATCAGTGCATGGGAGATTGCTAATCTTGTGCGAAAGAGCCGGATCGCCTTCACCTTGCCGGTGAAAAGCTGGTTCCGACAAACTGTCGGCAAGATCGAAGCCGGGATGCCGCAACTGACTGTCGAGATACTGACGGACTCGTGCGGTTTGCCCGGCTCGCCACCGAGCGATCCGGCTGACCGAATCATCATCGCAACGGCACGCGAATCCGACATGACCGTCGTGACGCGCGACAGGAAGATGCTGGACTACTCGCATGCCGGACA
>JBPCQM010000286.1:0-8197 GCA_050998115.1 Pseudolabrys sp.
GGTATTGGCCGAGCCGATCCTCGCCGATGTCGCCCAGCGGCATCACCTCGATGATGGTGAGGTCCATGCCGCGGCCGTGCGACCAGGTCACCAGGTCGCCCAGTTCGTCCTCGTTGACGCCCTTGAGCGCGACCGCGTTGATCTTCACGGCAAGGCCTGCCGCCTGCGCGGCGTCGATCCCCGCCATGACCTTGTCCAGCTCGCCCCAGCGCGTGATGACGCGGAACTTGGCGGCATCGAGTGTGTCGAGCGATACGTTGATGCGCTTTACGCCGCGTCCGGCAAGCTCGGCTGCATATTTCGTAAGCTGCGAGCCATTCGTGGTCAGCGTCAGCTCGTCGAGCCCGTCGCCGAGGTGGCGCGAGAGCCCGCGCACGAGCGTCATGATTCCGCGGCGCACCAGCGGCTCGCCGCCGGTCAGGCGCAGCTTGCGCACGCCGCGCGCAATGAAGGCGCTGCACAGCCGATCCAGCTCCTCCAACGTTAGGAGATCCTGCTTGGGCAGGAACGACATGTTCTCCGACATGCAATAGACGCAGCGGAAATCGCAGCGGTCCGTCACCGACACGCGCAAATAGGTGATCGCCCGCTGAAACGGATCGATCAGCGGGGCCGGCAGCACGGTTGCGGCGCGTTCGAAGTCCATTGTTTTCCGGCGATCGGGCGACCTGTTCGCCGCCCTTTGTCAGACCATCCACTATGATATAGGGCGCCTTGGAAAGGATTGAAAGCGTGAGCGAGAACTGGCCGACCGAGCTGCGCCTTTCCAGGGACCGCAAGGCGCTCACCGTCAGTTTCGACGGCGGCGACAGCTTCGCGCTGCCCGCCGAATACCTCCGCGTGAAAAGCCCGAGCGCGGAAGTGCAGGGCCATTCGCCGGACGAGCGCAAGACCGTGCCGGGCAAGATCAATGTTGGTATCATGGAAGTACAGCCGGTCGGCAACTATGCTGTGCGGCTGGTGTTCGACGACATGCACTCGACCGGCATCTATAGCTGGGAATATCTGCGCGAGCTCGGCCGCAACCGTGGCGCCTATTGGCAGGATTACCTCGACGAACTGTCCGCGAAGAATCTGTCGCGTGAGCCGGCCGCGGTTCAGCGCAGGACGTAGACCGTCGTGCCAATCGGAACGCGCTCGTAGAGGTCCTTCACGTCTTCGTTCGTCATGCGAAAGCAGCCGGACGATTCAGCTTCGCCGATCGATTCCGGGGTCGTTGGAGCCGTGAATGCGGTATAACGTCGAGCCGAGATACATCGCGCGCACGCCCAGCGGATTGTTTTCGTCGCCGCCTTTAATGAAGGCCGGCAGGCCCTTCTGTCGCGCGCGCATTTGCGGCGGCGGCGTCCAGTCCGGGTTTTCTTTCTTGGCGGTGACCTTGTGTACTCCGGCCCACTGAAAGCCGGCACGGCCAACGCCGATGCCGTAGCGAAGCGCGGAACCGCCATCTTGCACGAAAAACAGCCGGCGTTCCTTGGTGTTGATGACTATGTCGCCCGGCTTGTATTTGCCTTCAAAGTGAACGGTGCCGCGCCGGATCAGTGAAATGCCGAGATATTTGCGCGGCGTGCCGCCGGTGAATCGCTCTTCCTGATCGTTAGGGTAGACCGGCTCGGCATAGCACGGGCAGACGTAGAAAACGGCGAACAATGCCAACAGCAGGGCCGCGACGCGAGAACGCATGAGATACCTTTGGCTTTAGGGGCGCGCGGCGCCGTAGTAATCGACCCTGCGAGGGGTGACAAGTGAAAGAATCATGCCGCGGCGCGCGCGTCATTGCGTCTTTAGCGAGTGATACACCACGCGCATGAAGTTCCGCTGGGCCTGTTCGCTACGCGACCATGATGTCGAGATCAGCGAAGGGCTTGGCAGCGTAAATGTCATTTTCGCTCTTGCCCTCGGCGATCAGTTTCGCCATGCGATCGCGCGCGGTGACCAGCATGTTCCGGAATTCCGCAAGTTGCCTCTTGCTGGCGAGCGGGCCGTGGCCCGGAACGATCTTGGTAGCGTCGTCGATCAGCGCCAGATAGTTGTCGTTCGTGGCAATCATGCCGTTAATGTTGCCGCCGTTGACGAAATCGCTGTTTGGATAAAGTCCATTGCCAAATGTGTCGCCGGTCGCGAGCGCGTTGGCGTCGGCAAAATACACGTAAGTGTCGCCGGCGGTATGCGCGTTGAGGGGATGCTTGAGCTGCGCAATCCTGTTCCTGAACTCGATCGTCGTCGCATCAGTATAGGTCTTGGCCGGCAGTGCGTCTGCTGGCGCTGGCGGCGTGGTGATGCCCGAGAGATTATGAATCGTGCCAGCGGCGAGCCGCTTGCGAGGATTTTCGTGCGCGGCGATAGTGACGCCGTCCTTGGCGAAGCCTTGGTTCCCGCCTGTATGATCGCCATGGTGATGCGTGTCGACGAGATGGCGAATCGGCTGCTTCGACAACGCTTCGACCGCAGCCTTGAGCTTGTCGTGCATCGGCGAGCAGTTTTGGGTACTTTGATAGTTCCGGATATAACACCAGCGCGGCGCTTGTATTTCGTGTCAGAAGGCTTTGGGGCACAGCCAGCGATGCTCACGCTTCGCCAAATCGAAGTGGTCCGCGCTATTATGGTCACCGGCACGGTTGGCGGCGCCGCGCGCCTGCTCAATGTCTCCTCGCCGGGCATCAGCCGCGTGATGAAGCACGCGGAAAGCTCGGTCGGCGTTAAGCTGTTTACTCGCAAGGGCGGCTGCTACAGCCCGACCCGCGAGGCCAACGCCATCTTTAGTCAGATCAACGGCGTTTACGACAAGGTCGAGGATCTGCAATTTGTCATTTCGCGTATCAAGCGCGGAGCCAACACCGAGCTCAAGATCGGATCGGTGCTCAGCATCGCCAATGTCATGGTTCCGCGCGCGATCGCCGATCTGCGCTAACCGTTTCCTAATCTTCTGATTGAAATCGACATTTTGAAAATCGAGGATGCGGTCGACTACCTTTTGCTAGGCAAAGTCGAACTGGTGGCGATGAGCTACAAGTTTGATCATCCAATGTTGGCATTCGAACCGCTGGCGCGTGGCCGGCTCAAATGCGTCGTACCGGAAGACCATCCATTGTCGCGCCAATCCCGCGTGACGGCGGCGGAGATCGTCGAATATCCGCTGATCGGCGTCGACCCGAACGACCCCTACGGCCGGATTATGGCCGGCGTGTTCGCCCGTCGTGCGTTGCATTACGAGGTGACAATCCGCGCGCGCTTCGGCTCGACCGTCTGCGCCCTGGTGACGCACGGGCTCGGCATCGCCGTGATCGACGAGTTCACGCTGGCGGGCGACCAATGGCCGAAGCTGCGGACACTCGATATCGTCGAGCCAACGGCGTTTGAGACTTATGTGGTTCATCGCAAGGACGCCACGCTCTCAAGTTACGGGGCGCGGTTCGTCACGGCGCTGCGAAAACAAATGATGGCCGTCGCCGCGCTCTCCCGGGCCGCCCAAGGCTGGCGGCGCGTCGCCGCGGGGCCGAAAAAAATAACCTTATGTTATGTTGGACGCACGTCTTGGTTATTGACGCCGCGGCTACCGATCTCCATGCTTTAAAAACGATAGGATGCGGGCATCGCAAAACGCTTGCCGCAAGAAGCCCGGACATAATCAACCGGCCGAAATCATAACCTAGGGAGGGATTTCTATGTATCGCTCAGGACTGATCGGATCGGTGATCGTGGCGAGCCTCGGCTGCGCCAGCCCAGCCTTCGCGCAATCAAACGCAACGTCGGTGTATATGCCGGCCGTGCTCGAATTGTCAGGCGCCGGCGCGGTGTCAGGCACCAATTTCCGCGACGGCATGCTGATGGCGATCGATGAGATCAATGCGGAAGGCGGCATCCTCGGCAAGAAGATCAATACGCCGCTACTCGACACGCAAAGCGATGCGGGCGTTTCTCGCGCGCAAGTTCAGAAGGTTCTCGACAACAATCCGTACGTTATTTTCGGCCCGGTTTACTCCGGCTCGGTGCTGGTCGACCTCGTGCTCACGGCGCAGGCTGAGGTCCCGGAAATTGTCGGCGGCGAAGCGGCGGCGATCACCCAAAAAGACAGCGCCTACGTGTTCCGCACGTCGTTCGGTCAGCAAACCAGCATTCCGAAAATCGCCGCCTACATTCGCGACAGCGTCAAGGCGAAAACCATTGGGATCGTTTGGGTCAACAACGACTTCGGCAAAGGCGGCCGCGACGCGTTCTTGAAAGAAATGGCCGCCAGCAACATCAAGGTCGTCGCTGACGTTTCGACCGAATCCGGCCAGACCGACTTCTCCGCCGACGTGGTCAAAGCCAAGGCCGCCAACGCCGATGCGATGTTCGTCTACCTCAACGAAGAGGAAAGCGCGCGTTTTCTTAAAGAAGCCAAGAAGCAGGGTCTCAAGGGACCGTTGGTCGGCGAGACTACTTTGCTCGGCCAGAAGGTGATCGACCTTGCCGAGGGCGCGGCTGAAGGCGCCCAGGGCCATGTAGCGCTCACGATCGATGCGCCGATCCCGGCAGTGACCCAATTCGCCGAGCGGTTCAAGAAGCGTTTCAATTATCTGTGCGACCACAATGGCATCAAGGGCTACACCGGCGTCTATTTCGTCAAATATGTCACCGAGACGATCGGCAAATTCGACAGCAAAGAATTTGCCAAAGCCGCGCACGGCATCACCATTTCTCCCGAGCAAGAGCCGGGCATCCTGATGGACGTGACATGGAATGAGAACGGCGACATCGATCGCGCGAGCTTCCTCGGCGAAGTCGTTGGCGGCAAGCAAAAGATCGTCAAAGTGCTGCCCAAGCTGAACAAGTAGCTCCTGACCTGATCCGCCCGGCGAACGCGCAGGGCGGAAGGCGGGCTTGGCGACCCATGGCCGCATTCATCCAGCTTCTGGTCTCCGGCTTCGCGACCGGCGCCATCTACGCCCTCATCGCTGTGGGCTTCACGCTGCTTTGGCAGACCTCGCAGACGATCAATTTCGCGCAAGGCGAATTCGTCATGTTACCTGCGTTTTTCGTGCTGGCGGCAATCAATCTTGGCGCCCCGTTCTGGCTGGCGGTTTTGATAGCGCTTGCGCTTTCCGTTTTGGTGCTCGGCCTTCTATTTAAGGTTGTGATCGTCGACCCAATGATCCGGCACGGCGTGCTGCCGCTGGTGATCTCGACCTTGGCGCTCTCGATGTTCCTCAAGGAGATGGTCAAGAATTTCTACAGCTCGCAAGCCCAGCCATTTCCGGTGCTGGTGAGCGCGACCGACATTCACGTGTTCGGCGCGGTGGTGTCGACGCAGAGCCTCGCGGTGTTCGCTATTGCCGTTGTCACCGTGGTGGCGTTGCAACTCCTGCTCAACAAGACCCGCGTTGGCCGCTGCATGCAGGCAACGGCGCAGAATCCGACCCTCGCGCGCATCCTCGGCATTCCGGTTGACCGCATGGTCCTCTATACCTTCCTGCTCAATGGCGCCTTGGCCGCCATCGCCTCGATCCTGATCAGTCCAATCTATCTCGCCAAATTCACCAACGGCGACACACTGGGCCTGGCAGCGTTCGTGGCGGCCATCCTCGGCGGCTTCAACCAGGCGCGCGGCGCCATCCTCGGCGGCATCATTCTCGGTGTGCTCGATAACCTGTCGGCGGCGTATCTCTCGTCACAATATCGCGGCGCGATTCCACTCATTATTCTGGTCGTCGTGATCCTGCTGCGGCCGCAAGGCCTGCTCGGTCGCGTCGAGGAACGCACGATATGAGCCGCTTTAGCAGCGGTCTTGGTCCAACCGTCGTGGTTATCCTTGCGGCCTTCGCTATCGCGATGCCGTTCTTCCTTAAGCCGTTTGGTATCTTCCTCATCTCGATGTGGGCGGTGCTGACAATCGCTGCGATTGGCCTCAACCTCACGCTGGGCTATGCCGGACAGGTTTCGTTGGCGCAGGGGGCCTTCGTCGGCATCGGCGCCTACACCGTCGCCTTGCTGACGCCAATCGGCGTGCCGTTTCCGATTGCCTTCGCCTGCGCCGGACTGCTGTGCTTCGCCATCGGCTGGGTGCTCGGCTATCCGGCGCTACGCGTGCAACACCACTATCTGGCCTTCGTTACGCTCGCGTTCAATACGCTGGTGTTTCTGGTCTTGCGCAATGAGGAGTGGTTGACCGGCGGAGTTTACGGTATCAACGGGACCGTTCGGCCGGTGCTGCTCGGCTGGTCGACCGGCGAGGCGATCGACTTCTATTTCCTGTGCCTCGGCATGCTATTCGCTCTGGCCATTGCGGCGTGGTGGATGCTGCGCTCACCCTGGGGGCGCGCCTTCGTTGCTTTACGAGAAAACCCGCTGCGCGCAATGTCGCTGGGCCTCGATACCCGACGCTATACGTTGATGGCCTTCGCCATCGGCTCGAGCCTTGGCGGCCTAGCCGGCGGGCTTTACGCGCCACTGGTGCAATTCATCGAGCCGAGCTCTTTCGCCTTTGTCATGTCGATCAACCTTCTGCTGATGGTGATCGTCGGCGGCAGCGGCTATTTCTTCGGGCCGTTTGTCGGCGCGCTGGTCGCGGTGCTGCTGCCGGAATGGATGCGCGTTACGCAGACCTATTATCTTATCGTCTATTCGGTCCTGGTGATGGTGATGATGGCGGTTTGCCCGTCCGGCTTGCTCGGGCTCGCCGAGCGCGCGATCAAGGCGGTGAATAAGCGAGACGCCGCGCCGGCGTCGCATGCCGAAAGTGCCGCGCCATGACCGCCGTACTCGAGGTATCCAACCTGCGCAAGACGTTTGGCGGCATTACCGCGGTCGACAATGTGTCGTTTGATGTGCGCGAGGGCGAAATTCTCGGCATCATCGGTCCGAACGGCTCCGGCAAGTCCACATTGTTCAATTGCGTCTTGGGCCAACTACGGCCAAATGCCGGCGACGTGCGGGTCGACGGCAAGACGACCACCGGAATGCGCCCGTGCGATATCAACCGGTTGGGCGTTAGCCGTACCTTTCAATTGCTCCAGGTATTTCCGCAACTTTCGGTGCGCGACAATCTCATTCTCGCCGGGCAGGAACACCAAGGTTCGATGTATACGCGCCTTATCGGCCGCGCCGATGCCGGACTTTGTGAAACGGCCGATGGCATGACGGAATTTTTCCGGCTGTCGCATCTCGCGGGGGAAAACGCTGGCGCGCTGAGCTACGGTCAGCAGAAGCTGCTCGACGCCGCGATGGCATTCATGGCCGGCCCGCGGCTCGTTCTGCTCGACGAGCCCGCTGGCGGTGTCAATCTGACGATGCTTGGGCATTTGCGAGAACGCCTGCAGGCCTATCATTCCGAACGCAAAGCGACCTTCGTCGTCATAGAACACCAGATGGAATTCGTCATGGCGCTTTGCACGCGGGTGCTGGTGCTTGCGCAGGGCCGCCTGATCGCGGAGGGCGCCCCGCATGAAATTCGCCGCAACCCCATCGTGATCGAAGCCTATCTCGGGCGTGGCACGGCTGACGCATGAGTTCGTCAGAGCCGATTCTTGTGCTCGATAATGTATTTGCCGGTTACGGCAAGATGACCATTCTCAATGGTACCGCCGCGCGCGTGCGGCGCGGTACCATCACCACCGTGATTGGTCCGAATGGCGGCGGCAAGTCGACGATGTTCAAAACGGTGTTCGGCCTATTGCCGGTGCGTAGCGGTACAATCGCGCTGGATGGACTCGACATCACGAATTTCTCGCCGCCGCAAATGCTCGACGCCGGCGTAATCTACATCCCGCAAGGCCGCAATATTTTTCCGGAGCTTAGCGTGCGGCACAACCTCGAGCTAGGCGGCGTTGCGCTGTCGAACCAGAAGGACTTGCCGGCGCGGATCGATGCGATCATGCAACGTTTTCCGATGTTGCAGGAGAAAGCCGGCAGGCAGGCCTCCACGCTGTCGGGCGGCCAGCAGAAAATGCTCGAAGTGGCGCGCGGGCTGCTCCTCGATCCCAAGCTGATCTTGATCGATGAGCCCTCGATCGGCTTGTCGCCGCTGATGGTGCAGGATGTGTTCGCTATCTTGAAATCGCTGCGCGACAAAGGCGTCACTATCTTGTTGATCGAACAGAATGCCAAGCAGGCTTTGCAAATCTCCGATTATGGATTGGTGCTGGAACAGGGCCAGACCCGGATCGAGGACACCGCGCCTCGCATTCTGGCCGACCCACGCATCGCGCAACTGTTCCTC
>JBPCQM010000097.1:0-5918 GCA_050998115.1 Pseudolabrys sp.
GAGCCGGCGTCACTTTATTTTGATTATCAATGCAAAACGGCGCGGTTTAGGCAAGGCGACGATTGTCGCGGCCGCCTAAAACCGGAGATTGAGGCCGACGGTGATCCAGTGGGCATTTTCGCCGGTAATATTGCGGCCATAGATCAGATCGAGATCGATGTCCTTGACCGGCGTCAACCGCAGCCCGAGTTGAGCGCGCGGCTCCGTCACCGCCGAGCCCTCGGTTCGTTGCCCGGCAAAACCGAACACCTCGCCGAGCAAAGTGAGCTTAGGGGCAAAGCGCCATTCGAAACCGGCGCCCCAGGTCGCGTAGTTGATCTTGGCGACGGCGTCGCGTTGCCAGCCGGCGTTGAGATTGAGTTGGACGGTTTCGGATAGTTTTATGGAAACCGGCAGGTAGATGAATTCGTTGTTGCTCGCTCCGGTCGAAAGATCCCAGCTCGACGCGGCGGACAAGCCGACGCCGATCCCGGTGTCGAGCGATATGAAATTGATCTTTCCTCTCACGCCGCCTGTGGTGGTCCACACGTCGCGGCTGCGCGCCCGTACGAACTGGCCGGTGAGCTCAACCGGAATGCCGAGCCCGGCCACGCAGGCTGGATTGGCTGACAGCACCGCGTCATGGTTGCTGGCGAACGAAGCCCAGGATTCGACCTTGCAGTCGCCCGGCTTGCCGATCTCGGAATCGTCGACAAAGAACGCGCCGCCGGCGGCATGCGCGCGCGCCGGAGACAACAAGGCCACTGCGGCAAGCAGAATTGGCGCGAGCCACCGCCGCTCATTCTTTCGCATGATCGCCGCCCCAGCCGGAATTCGGCCGCGCGACAATCTCAACATCGCCACGTGAATCGCCGCAAGTAAAAAGGCGACCGGAACTGGTTGGATTTAGCGGGTGTTCCACCGTAAACTTTGCGTCATGGGGGTTTTCAGACTTATCCCGGCCATTGTTTGCCTCGCGCTGACGACGCCGGCGATGGCGCTCGACAAAGTGCGGTTCGCGACCAATTGGGTGGCGGAAGCCGAGCACGGCGGCTTCTATCAGGCGCTTGCCGACGGCACCTACCAGAGATACGGGCTCGACGTGACGATCGTGCCGGGCGGCCCGAACGTCAACAATCGCATCCTGCTGCCGGTCGGCAAAATCGAGTTTTTTATGAGCGCCAATACGCTGCAGGCCTTCGATGCCGTCGCCAACAATGTGCCGACGATCGTGGTCGCCGCCAGTTTCCAGAAAGATCCGCAGGTGCTGATTGCACATCCCGGCGTGGTCGATAAATTCGCGGACCTCAAGAAGCTGACGCTGTTCGTGTCGAGCGAGGGCATGGCCAGCTACTTCCAGTGGCTTAAGGCCGACTATGGCTTCGATCCGCGCAAGGTGAAGCCTTACACCTTCAATCCGCAACCGTTCCTTGCCGACAACAACAGCGCGATGCAGGGCTATGTGACGTCCGAGCCGTTCGCGGTCGAGCAACAGGGCAAGTTCAAGCCGAAGATTTTTCTGCTCGCCGATCACGGCTTCTCGTCGTATTCGACGTTGATCGAGACGCGGCGCGATCTGGTGGAGCAGCAGCCGGACCTGGTGCAGCGCTTTGTCGATGCCTCGGCGATCGGCTGGTACCACTATGTTTACGGCGACAGCCGGCCGGCGAACGACCTGATCAAGAAACGCAATCCGGAAATGACCGATGCGCTGCTGGCTTATTCGATCGCCAAGATGAAGGAATACGGCATCGTCGATTCCGGCGATGCGGTGACGCGCGGCATCGGCGCCATGAGCGACGCGCGGATGAAGGGATTTTACGACACCATGCTGCGCGCCGGCGTGGTCAAAGACGGCCTCGATTACCAGCGCGGCTACACGCTGCAATTCGTCAATAAGGGCGTCGGGGTTAATTTGCGGCCGCAAAAGTGAAATCCGAGGCTGTCATCGCCCGGCTTGACCGGGCGATCCAGTAACCGCGATCATTGCGGAATGCGCCGTGGTGCGTCATTCGGACGTTGCCCTTTACTGGAGGCCGCTGGCGCGGGCATGACGCATGAATAATTCGTCTTCCATTGTTTCTCTCAACCGAGTCGGCAAGGTCTATTCAGGCGGCGTCGCGGCGCTCGACAGCCTGTCGCTGAATGTCCGCGCCGGCGAATTCGTATCGCTGCTCGGACCGTCCGGCTGCGGGAAATCCACCGCGCTTCGCATCATCGCGGGCTTGAGCGATGCTACCGCCGGCGCGGCCCAAGTGGCGCACCAGGGACCGGGCCGGATCGGGTTCGTGTTCCAGGAGCCGACGCTGATGCCGTGGGCCGACATCGCCGCCAATGTGCGGCTGCCGCTGGAGCTGATCGGAGCGGATGAGAACGCCGCCGGCATCGCGGCCTCGCTGGACCGTGTTGGCCTTTCGCAATTCGCGCACAGCTATCCGCGCCAGTTGTCCGGCGGCATGAAGATGCGCGCCTCCATCGCTCGCGCGCTGGTGACCGAACCGGAATTGCTGCTGATGGACGAGCCGTCCGCCGCGCTCGACGAGATTTCCCGCTTCAGCCTCAACAACGACTTGCTGGCGCTATGGCAAATGCTCAAGCGCACCGTAATTTTCGTCACCCATTCGGTGTTCGAGTCGGTCTATCTGTCGCAGCGCATCGTGGTGATGACGTCGCGGCCCGGCCGGGTCTTCACCGAGATCGCGATCGACGCGCCCTATCCGCGCGACGAGCGCTTCCGTACTTCGGCGGAATATGGCGGCTATTGCCGCACGGTGTCCGAGGCGCTGGCGCAAGCGACGGGCGTCGCCGCATGAGCGAGCGCGCGCTTCGCATCCTGCTGCCGGCAGTGCTGCTGGCGCTGCTCGTCGGGCTCTGGCACCTCACCGTCAGCGCCAACAATATTCCGCCTTACGTGTTGCCCGGGCCCGGCCTGGTCGCCGCCACGCTGGTGGCAGATTGGGGACTGCTGTGGAATTCGCTGGTGGTGACGCTGGTCACGACCTTCGAGGGATTTGCCCTGGCGGCGGTCGGCGGCATTGGGCTCGCGATTGTGTTCAACCAGTCGCGGCTCCTCGAATATTCGCTGTATCCCTATGCGGTAATCCTGCAGGTGACGCCGGTGGTCGCGATTGCCCCGTTGTTGCTGATCTACCTGCCGCAGCACGCCGCGGTGCTGGCCTGCGCGTGGATCGTCGCGTTCTTCCCGGTGCTCGCCAACACCACGCTCGGGTTGAATTCGATCGATCATAATCTGGCGTCGCTGTTTGCCCTTTACCGGGCCTCGCGCTGGCAAATCTTATGGCGGCTGAAATTGCCGGCGGCGCTGCCGCAGATACTGGCCGGCCTGCGCATCGCCGGCGGGCTGTCGCTGATCGGCGCGGTGGTGGCGGAGATCGCCGCCGGCTCCGCCGGAGCCGGATCGGGCCTCGCCTACCGCATCGCCGAGTCCGGCTACCGGCTCAACATTCCGCGTATGTTCGCCGCGCTGGTTTTGCTTTCGGTTGCCGGCATCGCAATCTTCTTCGTGCTGTCGCTGCTGACGCATCTTGCGTTGCGGCGCTGGCACGAGAGCGCGCTGGCGGCGGAGCGTTAGAGCGTAAACTGCAAGGCAATTCCGAGCGCAGCCATCACCGCGATCACCTCGATCAGCCCGCGATGCAGGCCGAACGCCAACACGGCTGCAATGACGGCGAGCCCGGCAGCCTTGATGTCGAGGCCGAGTGGATTGAACGCGAACCAGCGCAGCAGGCCGAAGTGGCGTTCCTCGACGTGGCCGAACAGCACGTGCAGCGCGAACCAGACCGACAAATTGAGAATGACGCCGACCACCGCCGCGGTGACGGCAGCGAGCGCACCGGACAGCCGGCGATTGGCGCGCAGCCGCTCGATGAAAGGCGCGCCGGCAAAAATCCACAGCATCGACGGCACGAAGGTGACCCAGGTTGTCATCGCCGCGCCGATCACGCCGGCGGTCACCGGTGAAAAAGGGGCGGGCGCGCGAAACGCGGCGAGAAAACCGACGAATTGCGTCACCAGAATGAGCGGGCCGGGCGTGGTTTCCGCGAGGCCGAGGCCGTCGACCATTTCCGGCGCGGTCATCCAGCCATAAGTCTGCACCGCCTCCTGCGCCATATAGGCGAGCAGCGCGTAGGCGCCGCCGAAGCTGACCACCGCGAGCTTCGAGAAGAACACGCCGATGTCGACGAGGACATGGTGCGGACCGAACACGATCGCCGCCAGAGCGACCGGCGCCCACCACACCAGCAGTCCGATCGCCGACGCCAAAAAAAACTGCCGCCAGCGGCCCGCGGCCGCTTTGAGAACAGGCTGCGCCTTGCCGTCGAGACTCATTTGCTTTGGAGCTGATTGTGCCACCGCGTAACCGACGGCCGCTGCAACGAGAACGATCAGCGGGAACGGCAACGACAAAAAGAAAATTCCGACAAAGGCGGCGGTGGCTAGCCCGCGCAGAACCCATGTCTTGAGCGCGCGCCTGCCAATGCGGAGCAGCGCCTCGACCACGATCACCAGCACCGCCGCCTTGATGCCGAACAGCGCGCCATCGATCGCCGGAACGCCCTGGCCGAGCGCATAGAGCAGGCTCAAGCCGAGCATCACAAAAGCGCCCGGCAGCACGAACAAAATGCCGGCGGCAAGACCACCGCGCACGCCATGCAGTAGCCAGCCGACATAGGTCGCGAGCTTGGTCGCTTCCGGCCCCGGCAGCAGCATGCAGAAATTCAGCGCATGCAAAAAACGCGGCTCGTCGACCCATTTCTTTTCGTCCACCACGATCCGGTGCATCATGGCGATCTGGCCGGCCGGTCCGCCAAAATTGATGCAGCCGATTTTCAGCCAGACCCAAAAGGCTTCGGCGAAGCTTGGCGGGGTGGCTCCGGCTTGCACTGTTCTTGCCGTCATTCGTGCCGCCCCTTGTTTGCGGATGCCGGAATTCTATTTTTCGGAATCATGCGCGGGCCGGCCAGTTGTGGCGTTCTTCGGCGGCGAACCGGATCCACGCGAACAGCGCATCGTAGATCAGGAAACCATGTTGCAGCAGGCCGTGGTCGTCGTCGCCCGCCAGTTGCGACAGGCCAAGCGAAACCGCGTGCAGGCCGGCGGCTTCGGCGGCGAGATCGGGCCGCGCGGTATCGGCGCCGCGCACGATCAAGGCGAGCCGCGCCAGCGACGGCTCGCTTTCCAGCCCGAACAGTTCGAGCATGGTATCGAACGAGCAGCGCTCGCCTTCGTGCGACAATTCGACGTCCTTGATGTCGAACGGAATGCCGCCGGTTTCCCCGGCGACCGCCTGAACTTCGGGCGGATCGACGAACAGGATGCGCGCCTGTCCATCGAGAAAGCGGCGGATCAGCCACGGGCAGGCGATGCGATCAATCTTCGGGCGGCGTCGTGTGACCCACACACTCGGACGGTTCGGCGCCAGGCGATCGAATTCGGCCTTAGCGACGACCGGCAAGCCGGCCTTGGTCCATGCGGCGTAGCCGCCTTCCAGCACGCGGACGTGGATCCCATCGCTTCGCAATCGCGCCGCTGCGCTTTGGCTGACCTCGTGGCCGGCCTTGCAGGCGAGGATGATTGGCCGGGTGCGGTCAAGTTCGCCGGCCCAGACCGCCGTTTCCTTGGCGTCGCGCCACACCGCGCTTGGCAACAGCGTGGCCGACGCGTCGTAGGCGTCACGCCGACGCGCGTCGATGATTTGCGGCGCGGCGGGCGAGCCGACCAGCCGCCAAAGGTCTTTCGGCGCGATAAAAAAATCAGACTCAAGCATAGGTCCCCTCCACTTTGAGGAGACGGCGCTTGGGCTCGCGAGCCTTGGCGAAAGCGCGGGGCGTCCGTCGCAGGCCCCGCGCGAAAACTTTATCCCGCCGCCGGGAATGCAGCAAGCGCATTCAGCGAATCAATTCAGGGACCATCAGCAC
>JBPCQM010000107.1:0-12300 GCA_050998115.1 Pseudolabrys sp.
TCGCTCGGCTACAGGCCGCCAGCACCAGAGGTCTTCGTCCCGGCATTTACGGCGTGGCCGGCTGCGCTGGCGCTAACGCCAGCGTTGAACTAACATTCCGACTGGACCACTCAATGAAGGCTGGTCAATGCCGACACACACTAGTTCTGGCGCTTTCATCCCCGCTGGCCGCGTAAGGATATCGGACTCTGCAAGACGGCTGGCTCTCTTATTCGCAAACCGCGTTCGCGCGGTTCAGCCGGACTATGATTTTGTTGTGGCGTTCGACTGGGCCCATCTCCGTCGTGTTCGCCAGCCGAACACCAACAATTGGCGCGATCTCGGCGCGGGACTCGATCTGGCGGCGTATGAGCGCCAGCAAGTGCCGTCGGCCGCAATTCAGATTACCGAGGGCTTGGAATTTTCCGTGAAGATTAGTGAAAACGTGCTGACAAAAGAAAACATGCCTTTGATTGACGTCGATGAAACATTGGATCCGCCGCGCTTGGTACTCCGATAGACGGAAGGCGTATTCGCCGGATCGACATTTGGAGATTTGAGATGCTGATTTCGCCGCGCCATCAGTTCGCGTCGACATTGATGCTGTTAGTCCTGCTGCTCGCTCCCGCAGCCCGGGGGCAAGCGCAGACCCCGGCTGTGGAGGTGACGCGGCCGGACGGCAGTCCGGCTATTCCTTACATTGTGGAACGCCGTCAGGCCGGCGAAGCGGGCCTCGATCCGAGACGGCGCCTGGAGATGCGGTTAGGAAACCCGCGCGCCGGGTGTCCGGCGTGGCAAATTGAAACGGCGGCGCTGCGTGACGGGCGCGTTATTTTCCAACTCAATGAACCGGCGGACAAAAGCGTTATTTTGAAAAACCAATATGACCCGGCATACGTTGAGCTGGTGATCGGCGACGCCGACTGCAATTACAAGATCAGGATCGAGCGCAACAAATAGGATGTTAGTGCTCGACGCGTTTTGTCGCCGCTCGGATGTCCCGGGCGCATCGCAACATGAAATGTTGCGGTGCTGAACCGGGACCGTTTCACATTCGGCGTCAGCATCAAAGGTTGTCAGAAAGATCGTTCCAGCTTGGATTTATCGACTCGATCAATTCAAATTTCCACGCGCGCCGCCAACGCTTGAGTTTTTGTTCTCTGGCGCGCGCCTCAGCGATGTCCGAGTGCAACTCGCAATAGACGAGCCTTGTAAGGCCGTACTTGTTGCTGAAGGCCGGAACTGCCTTTGCCCGATGTTGCTCAAGACGGCGAGCGAGATCGTTCGTCACGCCGACATAGAGCACGCCGCGAGGCCTATTCGTGAGGATATAGACAAAGTAATCGCGAGACATGCTCCATTGTTGTCCCGGGCGCGGTGCAGCGTAAAGCGCTGCGCCACAGGCCCGGGACCGTCACAAATACAGAGCTTGGAACGGCCCCGGATCTGCGAAGCGGCACTTTCGTGCCGCATCGCGTCCGGGACACAACAAGGCCGCTCAATGATCCAATACTTACGACAACTGCTCTCCCCTCCGGAATCAAAATCCTCGCGCACCGCGCGGCTGATTTCGTTCGAGTCGGGCGGCCGCGCGCGCTGGACGCCGCGCGACTACACGGCGCTGACGCGCGAGGGCTACGTCAAGAACGCGATCGTGCACCGCACGGTGCGGCTCGTCGCCGAGACGATCGGCGGCATCTCGTTTTTGCTGTTCGAAGGCGACGCCGAGCATGCCAGTCATCCGCTGCTCGATCTGCTGGCGCGGCCCAATCCGCGCCAGGACGGCGCCGCGTTCCTGGAAGCCGTCACCGCGCATCTGCTGCTGGCGGGCAACGCCTATATCGAGGCGGTCACGCTGGGCGACGAGTTGCGCGAACTCTATGCGCTGCGGCCCGACCGCATGAAGCTGGTGCCGGGGCCGGACGGCTGGCCGGAGGCTTACGAGTATAATGTCGGCGCCCGCGCGGTGCGCTTCGAGCAGACGGCGCCCGCATCCGGCTTTCACTTGCCGCCGATCCTTCAACTCAGTTTGTTCAACCCGCTCGACGATTATTACGGGCTGGCGCCGCTCGAAGCTGCCGCGGTCGCGCTCGACACCCACAACGCCGCGGCGAAATGGAACAAGGCGCTGCTCGACAACGCGGCGCGGCCGTCCGGCGCGCTGGTCTATGCCGGGCCGGACGGCCAGGTGCTGTCCGACGGGCAATTCGACCGGCTCAAGAAGGAGCTCGGCGACAATTACGCCGGCGCCAGTAACGCCGGGCGCCCGCTGCTGCTGGAAGGCGGGCTCGACTGGAAGCCAATGTCGCTCTCGCCCAAGGACATGGATTTCATGGAGGCCAAGCACGCCGCCGCGCGCGAGATTGCGCTGGCGTTCGGCGTGCCGCCGATGCTGCTCGGCATTCCCGGCGACAATACCTACAGCAATTACCAGGAGGCCAACCGGGTGTTCTGGCGGCAAAGTGTGCTGCCGCTGGCCAACCGCATCACCTGCGCGCTGACGCAATGGCTGGCACCGGTCTATGGCGATGGCCTGCGGTTGACGATCGACACCGACAAGATCGACGCGCTCAGCGCCGACCGCGCCGCGCTGTGGGATCGCGTCACCCGCGCGCCGTTCCTTACGCTCAACGAGAAGCGGCTCGCCACCGGCTACGGCGCGCTGGAGGACGGCGACCTCATTGCCGCTTCGTAGGGCACGCCCGGCGTCATTTTTTTTAGCCCGTCATCCTGAGGTGCGAGCGCCATCGCAGGCCTAGCCGCCTTGCGCTGGAATCCGGTGCGCGAGCCTCGAAGGATGACCCATCGCAGCAACGGGCCGTCGCCCTTCGAGGGCCTCGCTACGCGAAGCCACCTCAGGGTGACGGATCGACATGTCCGACCTGATCGCCATTTTCGCGGCGCGCGGCGACCTCGCGCATCTCGCGCTGCTGCTGTGGGCGGGCGCGATGAGCGCGCTCGCCTGGTTTGCGCTGCGCGAATTGGCGGCGGCGGCGCGGCGCTTTGACGATTTCGTGCGCGAGCTGGCGCGCTTTAACGACACCTTCGGAGATTGAAATGGAAAAGCTGCACACCGTGCTGCGCTCGATCGGCAGCGAGAGCAAAGCCGGCACCGCGCCGCGCCGCGATCATCTCGACGTGTTCCGCGAATTTCTCGACCACCTCAACCGCGCCTCGTGCAAAAAGGCGGCCAGGCCCGCCAGGGCGAAACGACGCAGGCGGCGGTAGCGTTTTTCCCTCTCCCCGCACGCGGGGAGAGGGTGGCGAGCAGTCTTCGCTGCGAGCCGGGTGAGGGGGCGTCGCTCCTTCCCAACACAGCCCCTCACCCGACCGCTGCGCGGTCACCTCTCCCCGCACGCGGGGAGAGGTGAAGGAAGACCCATGCTCGCACCCAACCCAGATCCGACGCGCGCCCCGACGCTCGTCTCGGTGTTCGCGCCGCGCACGACGTTCGACGCCGACGGCACCGTCGAGGGCTACGCCTCGCTGTTCGGCGAGATCGACCAGGCCCGTGACATGGTGATGGCCGGCGCGTTTGCGGCGACGCTGCGGGCGCGCGGCGTGCGAAGGATCCCGATGCTGTTCCAGCACGATCCGTCCGAGCCGGTCGGCATCTGGCTCGAGCTGCGCGAGGATTTCCGCGGGCTTTACGCGCGCGGCCGGCTCATTCCGGACGTGGCGCGCTCGCGCGAATTGCTGGCGCTGCTCAAGGCCGGCGCGATTGACGGGCTGTCGATCGGCTTTCGCACCGTCAAGGGCCGCATTGATCCGAGGACGCGGGTGCGCCGTCTTGAGGCGGTCGACCTGTGGGAAATTTCCATCGTCACGTTCCCGCTGCTGGCGGGGGCGCGCGTGCGCGCGGTGAAGCAGGCCGTCCCCCGGCCCGCGCTGTCACACGCCCGCATGCGCGCCGAGCGGGATTGGGCGTCGATCGGCGGCAAGGCGCCTCATGGACTGCCCGTTGCGACGCGCGTCTCGCCGCGGCGGAGGCCGTGGGACCACCGCGTATGAGCGAAATCTGGATCGTGTAGCAACGCCGACGTTGGATGCTCAACGACACGTATTTGTGACTGGCTGCCCCCGGCGCTTTGCGAAGCCCTTGGGGGCAATACCGCAGGGTCTTGCCGACGTTTTTGTGGGCTTGTGCGGACCCTAAACCTCCGTTAACTCGTTTGTCCTAGGAGACGGGAGCGTAGGTCCGCAGCTATATGCCTCGCTGGCAACCAATCCATGAAAATCATGCCATTGATGTGATGGCAGCGGTGGTGACTTTCGCGCAGCCGTTGCCCGATCGTCTTTTATCAGCCGTGTTCAAGGTGAGCGAAGAGGCTGCCTTCTCGGTCGGGTTGAAAAGCCGTCATTCCAGTAGCGGCATACAATTTACGGTGGGCCCAACCGGCATTGTGCCGTCGCCCAGTGCCCCACAGGGCCTGCTCTTTAACGCGCTGTTCGAGACGGAAGCAGGTGAACCGATTCCTGGGAAAATCGCAGAGCAGCTCCAGATTGATTCAATGAGTGTGATTTACAGAACATGGCGTTACGTTTCCTGGAGTTGGCAAACTGAACGAATGAAGTCGCTTATGTCGCCTGCGCTCCGAGTTGTCGCGAGTGCCGTGGCAATGAACAAGATGCGCCTTGAATACTTGGACCGTTTCAAATTTGATGGGCCCGCCGCCGATGCTCGCGCGAGTGGACTGCTTCAGATAGGTTCGCCGTACGTCTCGCCGGCTATTTTTGACGCAGAAAGCCATTGGCATAGCCATATGGGAACTTTTTTGGCAGAGGCCGGTGGCCAGTCTAAGCGATTGCAGCAAGTTAATGTAGACGCTTTGGATCAGCCCGATTTGGCTGCCCCGGAGATGCCCATACGTTGGGTTAATATAACAACCGCACGTGAAGATCGATATGTGGAGGCGGGTGTTGCAGACCACGAAATAAATGCCGATATTGTTTTTGGTGATTTCGATCGGTTGCACGCCGAGTTGAAGGTTTTGCTTGCCGAAGTAATCACGGCCGACTTGGCGGCTAAAATATATCTTACGGATCAAAAGCAATGATGGCGTTGAGTTACCAAGTTCCGACAAGCGCGCCCTATCTCGTTTGGGGCGATCAAGTTGTTATCGTGCCCTCGGACCCATCTCCGCACCTTCAACCGGTCGCCTATGAACAAGACCTCAGACCGGAAACCGCGTCCGTCGTGCCGCTTCATGACCGCAAAGAGCGAATGAAAGCTCGTTTTCGGCTACTTCGGCGTTTGCCGGAGAATCACGACAATGAAGGTGCGGCGCGGCCCAATGTGAAGACAGTTGATGCCGCGATCGCGTTTATCGACAGAATGCGCTCCTATCCCGAGTTCTTCGTAACGCTCGACGACGATGGTTCGGCGGTTATTGAATTCAGACGCCCCAACCTTTTCGGCGATATTACATTCTTTGAAGATGGTCACGTCGAATGCTATGCGCGCCCTTCGCAGGGGGCGTCGTCCTTGACAGAGGGTGACCTGAATTCGGGCAACATGAAAGCATTTCTCGAACACCACTTCCACGTTGCTCTTGTGTGATCCGTGCCGCCGACGACGTGTGAGGCATGTCGGCTGCTTTTCGCGCAAAACGAAGACAATGATGAATTCGCGGATCTTCTGGAGCGCGAATGCCCAGAATGTGGCTGCGAGCTATTTTCGGTTGGTCAAGGCTCTCCAGGCCGCGTTGAAGACTCAGAAAGTCTTCATCGCCTAATCGTCTCGCCGCGTGACTACGATCCTGACACGAAGACGATCTTAGAGCGACCATTTCATAAGCTATTTGGCAACGGGCTCAGCGTGTGCCGCGAAAATGCGAGTAGTGATGACGTTGAACGGCTCGCGGTCGAAGGGATGCACCACAGTGCTAGCGAACGTCACAGAGAAGTTGTCGCAGTTTGCGAGTTAAGGGCGGCCGAGGTGCGTTCGATTGTTGACGCGGCGGGGGGCAAGATATTTTGCGTCTACGACCAGACGGTAACTCCGGCCGACAGCGCGCAACCAAGTGTACCTACCCACGCTGGCATATTCCAGAGATTTCCATTGCCGGGGACGGCCGATGGCAAGAAAATTCGCCGAGACTACGCGGGAAGACTGCGGGAAAAATTTGTCGCTGGCACCTTGAATCTCCCAGACCTGCGAAATGGCCTATTCGTCAGATTGAACACCAGGGCGAGGCAACACGAATTCGTGCGACAAAATTAGCCGGCCTTAGCCTTCTCTTTTTAGGCTACACGCCGCTTCTCCGATACTGATAAACAGATTTCGCCCGCCCTCGCGCGGGATTTTTGTTTCCGCCACCCACGCAATCGCAACCGAAATCACAACCACGAGGACAACGAATGGATACCCAAATCGAACTTGAGACTAAAGCAGGCCCGCACGATCGCAGCCTGCCGAACGACGCGCTGGTGACGCATGCCGACCTGCTGCGCGCCTTCGACGACTTCAAGTCCGCCAATGATGAGCGGGAAATGGCGAAGCGCGCCGACGTGTTGCTCGAAGACAAAGTCGCGCGCATCAGTATCGCGCTCGACGCCCAGGCCCGAAAGCTCGACGACATCGCGCTGAAATCGGCGCGGCCGATGTTCGGTGCTGCATCCGGCCGCGACGGCAAGCGTGACACCTCCGCGGGGCCGAGCGAGCACAAGGCGGCGTTCGACGCCTATATCCGCTGCGGCGAAAGCGCGGGCCTGCGCGCGCTGGAAATCAAGGCGCTGTCGACCGGCTCCAACACCGACGGCGGCTATCTGGTGCCGAGCGAGGTGGAGAGCCAGATCGGCGAGCGGCTCACCACGATCTCGCCGATCCGCTCGATCGCCGGCGCCCGCATTATTTCGGCCGGCGTCTACAGGAAGCCGTTCATGACAACGGGCCCAGCGACCGGCTGGGTCGGCGAAACCGACGCGCGCACGCAGACCACGTCGCCGGTGCTCGATGAATTGAGCTTCCCGGCGATGGAGCTCTACGCCATGCCGGCGGCGACCGCGACGCTGCTGGAAGATAGCGCCGTCAACATCGACGAATGGCTGGCGCGCGAAGTCGAGCAGGTGTTCGCGCTGCAGGAGGGCACGGCGTTCGTCACCGGCGACGGCGTCAACAAGCCGAAGGGTTTTCTCAGCTATACCGCGGTCGCCAACGCGTCGTGGACGTGGGGCAATCTCGGCTATATCGCCTCCGGCGCGGCCGGCGCCTTTCCGGCATCCAATCCGTCCGACGTGCTGGTCGATCTCATTTATGCGGTGAAGGCCGGCTACCGGCAGAACGCCAATTTCGTGATGAACCGCAAGACGCAAAGCGCGATCCGCAAGTTCAAGGATACCGCCGGCAATTATTTGTGGCAGCCGCCGGCGGTCGCTGGCGGCCGCGCCTCGCTGATGACCTTTCCGGTGATCGAGGCCGAGGACATGCCGGATGTCGCCGCCAATTCGCCGGCGATCGCATTCGGCGATTTCGGCCGCGGCTATCTGGTGGTCGACCGCGCCGGCGTGTCTGTGCTGCGCGATCCGTTCACCGCCAAGCCCTATGTGCTGTTTTACACCACCAAGCGGGTCGGCGGCGGCGTGCAGGACTTCGAGGCGATCAAGCTGATGAAGTTTGCTGCGAGTTGAGCTCCGCTTCGCCGCTCATGCCCGCGCAAGCGCTTTAACGGCAAAGATTATTTGACGCAGAGCCGGATGCCCTATGATCATGAGGCGGCCCGACAGTCCCTCATTTCATAGGGTGCGACGTTTTGTGTGCCGCGCCCGATGGAACCGCGCCGTTAACGAAAAAGTGCTTCGGCTGGCCATCGCGCCGTCCCGTATGATAATGAGACGCTCCGACAGTTCGTCTTTTCAGCAGGTCATTCGCTCATGATTCGTGCCGTATTCCGCACCGTGTTCCTTCTGTCCGTCGGCCTGTCGCTCTCGGCCCCCGCTTCGGCGCAGGTGAAAGAGATCAAAGCGATCTTCGACGCGATGCAGTCGTCACTTGCGGCTCTCTCGCCCTCCGCCTCGCCCTCCGCTTCGGCTCGCGCCAAGCCGCGCGCGACGGTCGCGTTTTCCGGGCAACCGCCAGGCACGATCGTAGTCAAGACCGACGCGCGCTCGCTTTATTATGTCACCGAAAATGGCCGGGCGATCCGCTACCCGGTCGGCGTCGGCCGCGCCGGCAAGCAATGGTTCGGCACCACCTCGATCGTCAGCAAGCATCTCCGCCCGGCCTGGACGCCGCCGGCGGCGATCCGCGGCAGCCGGCCGGCCTGGGTCATTCCCTCCGGCGCGCCGCAAAATCCGATGGGCGCGGCGGCGCTAGTGCTCGCCGACAGCGAACTGGCGATCCACGGGACGAACAATCCCGGCTCGATCGGCGGCTTCGTCTCGTGGGGGTGCATCCGCATGCAGAACGCTGACATCAGCGATCTCTACGACCGCGTCGGCGTCGGCACGCGCGTGGTGATGACGCATTAGCGGCCCGCCGCGCCGCTAAAGCACGCCGCCGAATTTCGCGGCGGCTTCCGTAATCCAGCCGCGGTAAAGCGTGAATTTTTTATTTGCAAAACGAGCAGCAGCTCGACGCGCTCTACACGTTCCGGCAGAAGCTGCGAGAAAAGAAACGCTGACAACGACGGCAAGGCCTGAGGCCCGGCAATAAAATGAACGTCGCCAAAATCTTCTTCGCCTACATGGCGCTGTGCGGCATCGCGGCCGGCGCGCTGCTGGTCGCTATGCCGCCAGCCGGCGACTTTGTCATCAAGCCGTATTTCTGGCTGCTGATCGCGGTCGCGCTGTTCGACGGCGGGCTCTATCTCTCCGGCCGCGGCGGCCCGGCGGCGGCGCTGAACATGAGCGCGAGAATCATCGGCTTTATCCCCGCCGCTGTGCTGATGCTGGCGATCGCGACATTGGCGGGATCGCCGGCCAGATTGTTCTGACTTGCTTTTCTGACCTGCTTTGCTGACCCGTTTTTCTGACTTGCCGGACCGTCCACGGACAACGAAAAGCCCGCCGCCAAAGAGCAGCGGGCTCGACGCAGGATCAGGTTCTAGCGCTTAATCGCAGACGCGAATGCGGCGAAACCGGACGCGGCCCCACTGATCGACAACTTCTTGGCGCTCGATATGGCAACTGCGATAGACCGGCTCATAGGGCGCCTGGTAGTAGGCCGGGCCGCCGTAATAAGGCCGCTGGTTGAGCTGCGACCCGATGATCGCGCCCGCCGCGAGGCCGCCGACCACGCCGGCGGCGACCGCGCCGCCGTTGCCGGCCCGGGCCGGTTGCGAGGTCGCGGTGACCGCAAGGGCCAAGGCGCCCGCCGCGGCAAGAGTCATGAGTTTGGACATGGTTAGTTTCCCTCTCGAATGATGGTGCAGAGACAATACGGGCGAATGCCGATAGTTCCATCGGCGCCGAAAGACTCTCAAGAACCCTATTCTGACAGACAAATAAGGCCAAATTGGCCCGCGACCCGGCTTACGGGGCGAGCGCCGAGCCAAGCCGCCGGGCTTCGTCGAGGATCCAGCCGCGGTACAGCGTGATCGGCGTCACGCCGGTCAGCCCGCCGCAGCCGCCGGCGAGCTTCGGTCCGGTTGACCAACTCACCACACCCACGAGTTGGCCGGCCGGCGCGTTGCCCTGGTAAACCGGCGCGCCGGAATCCCCGGTGCAGGCGCCGAGCCCCGCGCTAGCGCCGCCGGTCGCCGGATCGACCAGGCGAATCTGCAAGTTGCCCGGCTTTCCGGTTGCGACCAGTTGCGCGGCGCGCAAGGTGCCGCCGGTCTTGGGATCGTGCCGCACCGCAAGGCCATAGCCGGTGACGGTGTAACGCTCGCCGGCTTGCGGCGCCTGGCCGGAATTGCCGAGCGGCGCCGGGATGATGGTCGCCGGCAACGGCATGGCGATTTTCAGGAGCGCGACGTCCGCGGTGGCGCGGTGCGCCATCAGTGTTTGCAGATTGAATTGCGGATGGCGGCTGACGCTGCGCACGTCGAGGAATTGCGGCGCGTGGGCGGCGTCGAACTCGACCAACTTATATTCGGCGCCGGGCGAAACGCAATGCGCGGCGGTCAGGATGAGATCGCGCGCGATCGCGGCGCCGGTGCAGAAGGTGCCGAGCGAGCCGACGATCATCACCGCGTGCCGGCCTTCCAGCACCGCCGGCGGCGCATCGCCGACCATCGCGAAGGCGGGGGCGGCGAACCCACAGACAAGAGCGGCAAGAATTTGAAGACGACGCATTGGGCGACGTTGAGCCTATCGCCGGTGATTTTGTCAACGACCTCGTTCCCCGGACGCCGTGCAGCGCCATAGCGCGTCGAAGACACGCGTGAACGCGCGTATGGCGGTGTATCGCAGATCGCATCCCGTTCCCCGGATGCGGCGCAGCACGGCTTCGTGGTGCGCCGCTGATCCGGGGTCCAGCTTCTTTCTTTTCACAAAGCGGGTCCCGGTTCTGCGGTGCACCACTTCGTAGTGCACCGCGCCCGGGACACGAGTCAGAGCGCGCGGCACCCCACAAAAGCAGGCACGTTTGATGCCCTCCATTTTACTAACCCCGCCCGCCATCGAGCCGCTGTCGCTCGCCGAGGCCAAGGCCTGGCTGCGCGTCGAGCATGACGACGATGACGGCGTTATCGCGGCGCTGATTGCCGGCGCGCGCCTCCATGTCGAGGCGCAGACCCGGCGCGCCTTGATCACGCAAAGCTGGCGGCTGGTGCTGGATGGCTGGCCGCAGCGCGGCCGCATCGAGGTGCGTCCGGCGCCGCTACGCACACTGATCGCCGCGCGGGTGTTCGACCCGGACGGCATGGCGCACGATGTCGACACACAGGCTTTTGTGCCGGATTTGGCGAATGCGGCGCTGGTGTTCGCATTGTGGGCGCTGCCGTTGCCGGGCCGCATCGCCGCCGGCGTCGAGCTCGATGTCACGGTCGGCTATGGCGACGCCGCGGCCGACGTGCCGGCGCCGCTGCGCCAGGCGATCCGGGTGCTGATCGCGCATTGGTACGAGAACCGCGCCCTGGTCACGACCGGCCCGAATTTTTCTGCGCTGCCGGCGAGCGTGAGCGCGCTGCTGGCGCCGTACCGGATGGTGGCGCTGTGACCGGTATCGGCGACCTCAACCGCCGGCTGGGACTGGAAGCGCCGGTTGAGGCCGACGACGGCGCCGGCGGCGTCACCCGAACCTACACGAGCGTCGCCACGCTATGGGCGCAGCTCACGCCGCTGTCGGCGCAGGCCGACATCGCCGCGGCAAGTGTGGGCGCCATCGTCACGCATCGCATCGTCATCCGCGCCGGCCGCGATCTCACGACCTTGCATCGGTTTCGCGACGGCTTGCGCGTGTTTCGCGTGGTGTCGTTTCGCGAGGGCGCCGAGCGCGGGTTCATCAAGATCGAGGCGCAGGAAAGCGAACATTGATTTCTCGTGCGCCGGATGCGGTGCAGCGCACTTTTGCGGGGCACCGCTGATCCGGGGTCCAGCTTTCGTTCAACAACCGGGGTCCCGGTTCTGCAGCGCACCACCATAGCGCGTCGAAGACGCGCGTGAACGCGCTTATGGGTGCTGCGCTGCGCCCGGGAAACGCAAGTAACATGACCACACCCGCATCCTTATCGCTGCGCGCTGCCGTGCACGACGCGCTTTCAGCCAACGCCGCGCTGACATCTTTATTGGGGGGACCGAAGATATTTGATGAACCGCCTCGGTCCGCCGTATTTCCTTATGTGACGCTGGGCGAGGGGCGGGTCACCGATTTCTCGACCGGCGCCGAGGCAGGCCAAGATTCTGCACTTGAGCACGCGCTGACGCTGCACGCCTGGTCGCGCCAGGGCGGCCACAAGGAGGCGCATCTGATCGCCGGCGCGCTGCTGACGGCGCTCGACGACGCGCCGCTGACGCTGACCGATCACCGCCTGGTCAATTTCCGCTTCGCGGTAGCCGACGTGCGGCGCGAGGCGGACGGCCGCACCTATCACGCGCTTATTCGCTTTCGCGCCGTCACCGAGCCGGCTTCATAGAAGGAAACGAACATGGCTGCCCAGAAAGGCAAGGACCTGCTCATCAAGATCGGCGACGGCGCCGGCTTCACCACCGTTGCCGGATTGCGCACGCGGCGGCTCGGCTTCAACGCCGAGACCGTCGATATCACCCACGCCGAAAGCGCCAACCGCTGGCGCGAACTGCTCGATGGCGCCGGCGTCAAGCGCGCCTCGCTGTCGGGCCGCGGGCTGTTCAAGGACGCGGCGTCCGACGAGTTGATGCGCGCCACGTTTTTCGCCGGTAGCGTCAAGGATTACCAGGTCGTCATTCCGGATTTCGGCA
>JBPCQM010000248.1:0-4314 GCA_050998115.1 Pseudolabrys sp.
AGCGCTAGCCGTCCGAAGCGCGCTCGCGCGGCGAGCAGGGCGTCGCGCAACTCGCGTTCAGCGGCGATCGCAGCGGTCGCGTGCACAACGCCCACATCGCGCGCAGCTCGGGCTCCTCGATTCTCGACGGCGAGACGCTGGCGCTGGCGCTGCGCGCCTCGCCGCTGCCCGCCCCGCCGCCGGAAATTCCCGGCGCCAGTATCAGCGTCGTGGTGCCGATCCACTCCAAAACGTGTTAGGCGCTCGTTCCCCCCCTCGCGCGGTAACCATGCCGTCAACCAGCCGCGAAAAACGCACGCCCCGATCTTGCCGGACGCCCGGTCCCGCGCGAATAATCCCCGCGCGTTAACCACATTGCGGCTGCGTTCGTCGGGGGATGAACGCTTGCGTTAAGACAGACTAACGACGGGGGAACCCGCAGCAGCGGGCCAGCAACTAAAGATGAAGCGCCACATCGCCATATCGCTGATCGCCCTCGCCGCGCTCGCCGTGGCGCCGCCAGCTTCGGCCTCGCCGAAAAACAATGAGCGCTTCAACAACAACGAGCCACTGGAGACGGTGACCCGCAGCCGCAGCGACGCCGCCGAAGCCGCCGCGCAGGTGCCGGGCGCCGCCGCCGTGCTGCTTGAGGCGCTGCGCTGGCGCGGCCGAAGCGCCCAGCAGATCGGCCTGCCGGCGAAACTCTGGTGCGCCGACTTCATGAATTTCGTGCTGCGCCGCACCGGCGGCCGCGGCACGCAATCGCGCGCCGCGCGCTCGTTCCTGGAATATGGCAAGCGGCTGGATGGCCCGCGGGTCGGGGCGATCGCCATCATGTTCCGCAAGGGTCTGAACAACGGCCACGTCGGCGTGGTGCGCGGCACCGACGGCCTGGGCAACCCGATCATCGTTTCGGGCAATCACGGCCACACTGTGATGGAATCGACCTACCCGAGAGCGCGCGTCATGGCCTATGTGATGCCGCCGGCTTACGTACTCGAGGACATGGCGGCGTCCGCCCGCGCCGCCGCCACCGCGACCGCCAGCGCGCTGGCGCGGCCGTAACTTGCCCGCGTTAACCTGCAAACGTTAACCGCGCTTGGCCGCGCGCCAGTTAATGTTAACCCGGTCAATTCCTCCGCTTCGCGGTACGCGTGCGCGCAAATCCGGTAAAAATTCGTTCGGGCAGCGCGCCTTAGAAAGAGCGCGCCCGCACGCGAGGCGCGATGTTCCGGGTCATTCGAACTATTTTCATCGGTGCCGTTTTGTTGGCAGCGGCGCCGACGCTCGCTCGCAACGTTTCGCCGACCCGCGAGCAAATCAGGCTGTGCGCCAGCAAGGACGCCGGCGCCGACGCGCGCATCGCCAATTGCACCGCCGTGATCGAAGCAGCGCATGCCAAGCCGGCCAAAGCCGAAGCGCTGCTCAGCCGCGGCAACGCCTACCGCGGCAAGAACGACAACGAGCACGCGATCCGCGACTACGACGAGGCGATCAAGCTCAATCCGCGCAACGCCGAGGCGTTTTACAATCGCGCCATGCTGTTGCGCGAGCGCAACGACACCGACCGCATGGTCCAGGATCTCGAGCAGGTCGTGCGTCTCGACCAGCGCAATATCGAGGCGATGAATACGCTGAGCCGCATTTATTACGACAAGCGCGACTACCAGCATTCGATCGACACGCTCAGCCTGGCGGTCAAGCTCAACCCGAACAACGCGGTCGCGCTCTACAACCGCGGCATGGCGTATCGCGCCAACGGCGAACCCGACCGCGCCATTCCGGATTACGACCGCGCCATCAAGATCAACGGCAATGACGCCGTGGCCTGGCACAGCCGCGGGCTTGCCTATCGCGACATTCGCGACTACGAGCGCGCCATTCGGAACTTCGACCAGGCGATCCGGATCAAGCCGGATTTCATTCTCGGCCTCAACGACCGCGGCATCGCCTACGCCGCCAAGGGGGAGATCGCGCGCGCCATTGCCGACTTCGACCAGGCCATTCTGCTCGACCCGCGCGACGCTTTGGCCTACAACAATCGCGGCCTCGCTTATCGCAATCGCGGCGAACTCGACCGCGCCATCAAGGATTACGACCAGGCGCTGCTGCTCAACGCCAATTACGTGCTGGCGTTCTACAACCGCGGCAACGCCTTCTACGACAAGCGCGATTATGAACGGGCGATCGCCAATTACGATCAGGCGATCCGGCTGGATTCCAACTACGCGCTGGCCTATTACGACCGCGGCGTCTCCTATTACGGGAAGCGCGACTACCCGCAGGCGCTGCGCGACTTAAGCCAGGCGATCAAGCTCGATCCGAAGGACTCGCTATCCTACTACAACCGCGGCCTCACTTATGCCGCGCAAGGCGACGCCGAGCGCGCCATCGCCGACTTCGATCAGTCGCTGCGCATCGATCCGAAGAACGCGCTGGGCTATTACAATCGCGCTCTGGTGCTGCACGGCCGGGGCGACGACGAGCGCGCGATCGGCGACTTCAGCCAGTCGTTGCGGCTCGACCCAAAAAACGCGCAAGCGTATTTTAATCGCGGCGCCGTCTATCGCGGCCGCGGCGACAACGAGCGCGCCGTGGCCGATTTCGATCAAGCCATCCAGATCGACCCGAGGAATGCGGCGGCGTATTACGAGCGCGGCAGCGCGTTTTACGACAAACGGGACTACGAGCGCGCCATCGCCGATCTCAACCAGGCGATCAATGCCAGGCCGGACTACACCATCGCCTTCAACGTGCGCGGGCTCGCTTATTCCGCCAAGGGCAATGGCGAGCGCGCCGTTGCCGACTTCGACCAGGCGATAAGGCTTGACCCCAGATACGCCGCGGCTTTGACCAATCGCGGCGAGGCTTACCAGAGCCGCCACGACCTCGACCGAGCGTTTGCCGATTTTGATCAGGCGATCAAGGCCAATCCCAATGACGTCACCGCCATGCTCGGCCGCGCCAATGTCTTCAAGGACAAGCATGACTACGCGCGCGCCATCGAGGATTTCAGCCGCGTCATCAAGGCCGATCCGAAAAACGCACAGGCCTACAATAACCGCGGCTTCTGCTATCGCAGTGTTGGCGACGCCGATCGCGCCTTGCCGGACTTCGACCAGGCCATCAGGCTCAATCCGGCTTACGCCGCCGCCTTTTTCAATCGCGGCAATGCGTTTGCTGAGCGGCGCGATTACGAGCGCGCTATCGCCGACTTGAGCCAAGCCATCCGGCTCGATCCGCGCGATGCGATCGCCGCGCACAGTCGCGGCATCGCCTATCGCGAAAGGCACGACTACGACCACGCGCTGGCCGATTTCGATCTGGTGTTGCGGCTCGATCCGAAATCCACCGCCGCCTATGTCGATCGCGGCAATGTGTTTCAGCAAAAGGGTGACGCCGAACGCGCCATCCAGAGCTACGATCAGGCAATAAAGCTCGACCCAAAACACGCCGCCGCGTTTACCGAACGCGGCAACACCTATGCGTCGCGCGGCAAGATCGATCGCGCCCTGCAGGACTACGAACAGGCGATCAAGTTCAACCCGACTTACGCCGGCGCATTCAACAGCCGCGCCACGCTGTGGCGGCGCAAGGGCGACCTGCCGCGCGCGCTGGCCGACCTCGACCAGGCGATCAAGCTCGATCCGGCGCCGGCCGCCGCCCTGACCAATCGCGGCATGATCTATCAGGAGCAAGGTGAACCGGAACGCGCGGTCGCCGACTTCACCCAGGCCATCAAGATCAACCCCCGCTACGAGGGCGCCTTCAACAGCCGCGGTCTTGCCTATAAGAACAAGGGCGAGATCGAGCGCGCCGTCGCCGACTTCGACCAGGCGGTCAAGATCAGCCCGAACTTCGTCGAGGCGCTGTTAAACCGCGGCGAGACGCTCGAAGCGATCGGCTATCACGACCGCGCCATCAAGGACCTCGATCAGACCCTCAAGCTCAACCCGAACAGCCAGCGGGCCTTCAACGCACGCGGCCTCGGCTATTTCGGCAAGCATGACTACGACCGCGCCGGCGCCGATTTCAGCAACGCGATCCGGATCGACGCCAAATTCGCCGCCGCCTACAACAATCGCGGCATCGCCTATCGCGGCAAAGGAGATAATGACCGCGCCATCGCCGATTTCAGCATGGCGGCGCGGCTCGATCCGAACTACGCGATGGCGTTCAGCAACCGGGGAAATGCCTATTTCGACAAGCGAGAATACGACCTCGCCATTTCCGACCTTAACGTCGCCATCAAGCTCAATCCCGGTTATGTTCGCGGCTATTACGACCGCGGGGGGGGATGTGTCGCCGAGGGGGAGGCCCAGGGAGCCATCGCCG
>JBPCQM010000054.1:0-5810 GCA_050998115.1 Pseudolabrys sp.
GGTCAAAAGATACTTCTTCATTTTTGAGTCTCCGATGTAAGCCCCGAGCGCAAAATAGAGATCGCGCCGCGCGCCGATAGCGGGTGGCGCGCATACGAGGCATCCAACGTTCCTGGGAATAAATTGCGGTGAGCACTCGGCGCGCCGGCGCGCCCAATGCTGACAAGGGTTTTTCGTTGCATCAGCGACGGTGATGAATCTTATCAATCGCTTCCTGACGCCAACGTGATTGCATCGTGATTTCTTTATTTCTGTTTATGCGCCAATGCGCGCCAGCCGATGTCGCGGCGGCAAAAGCCGCCCAGCCACTTTATTTTATCGACCGCGGAATAAGCGCGTTGTTGCGCCTCGCCGATGCTGTCGCCGATGCCGCAGACATCGAGGACACGCCCGCCAATGCTGAGGATCTTTCCGCCCTCCAATTTGGTGCCCGCGTGGAAGATTTCCACGTTTTCCAGCGCTGCCGCCTCGGCAAGGCCCTCGATCACCGAGCCTTTTTCGAAGGCGCCCGGATAGCCGTTGGCCGCCATCACCACGGTGAGCGCGGCGCGCGGGTACCAGCGCAGGTCGAAATCCTTCAGCACGCCGTCGTGCGCCGCCAGCAGCGCCGGCACGAGGTCCGACATCAGGCGCAGCATCAGCACCTGACATTCCGGATCGCCGAACCGGCAGTTATACTCGATCAGCTTGGGACCTTGCTTGCCAATCATCAGGCCGGCGAACAGCACGCCCTTGTAGGGCGCGCCCATCGCCGCCATGGCGCGCACGGTCGGCATGACGATATCGTCCATGGTCCGCCGCGTCATCTCGTCGGTCATTATCGGCGCCGGCGAGTAGGCGCCCATGCCGCCGGTATTCGGCCCCTTGTCGCCGTCGCCGACCCGCTTGTGATCCTGCGCCGAGGCGAGCGCGATCGCCGTGGTACCGTCGCACAGCGCGAAGAAGCTGGCTTCCTGGCCTTCGAGAAATTCCTCGATCACTACCTCGCTGCCGGCGTCACCGCCGAAAATCATGTCGATCGCTGCGAGCGCCTGATCGAGCGTGTCGGCGACCACCACGCCCTTGCCGGCGGCGAGCCCGTCGGCTTTCACCACGACCGGCGCGTCCATTTTGCGCGCATAATCCTTGGCCGGCGCGGCCGACTTGAAGCGCTCATAAGACGCTGTCGGAATGTTGTTGGCGCGGCAGAGATCTTTGGTGAAGCCCTTGGAGCCCTCAAGCTGCGCCGCCAATTTGCTCGGGCCGAACGCCTTGATGCCGGCGGCTTCGATGTCGTCGACGATGCCGGCGCAGAGCGGTGCTTCCGGTCCAACCACCACGAGGTCGATCTTGTTAGCTTTTGCCCAGGCGATCACCGCGGCGTGATCGGCGAGATCGAGCGCCACGCACTCGGCCTCATGCGCGATGCCGGCGTTGCCCGGCGCGCAAACCAGCCGCGCGGTGAGGGGGCTTGCGGCGATGGTCCAGGCCAGCGCGTGTTCGCGGCCGCCGGAGCCGAGGAGAAGGATGTTCATTGAGACTAGCCGAACTCAGCGACAAAACGCTAACTGGTGTAGCATGACGCTTTAGCCTCGCAAGAGAATCGATACAGATTCGAGCCGTGAACGAAGCCGTCCTCAACAATGTGGTGGAATGGACCGTCTCCGAATTGTCGGCGGCGCTGAAGAAAACCGTCGAGTCGGAATACGGCGACGTGCGCGTGCGCGGCGAAATTTCCGGCTTCAGAGGCGCCGCGCCGTCCGGCCACTGCTACTTCCGTCTCAAGGACGACAAGGCGGTGCTGGACGGCGTGATCTGGAAAACCACCATCGCGCGCATGCGGGTCAAACCCGAGGAAGGTCTCGACGTCATCGTCACCGGCAAGCTCACTACCTTCGCCGGCTCCTCGAAATACCAGATCGTGATCGAGACGCTCGAGCTCGCCGGCATCGGCGCCCTGATGAAGCTGATCGAGGAGCGCAAGAAAAAGCTCGCGGCCGAGGGCCTGTTCGACGAGGCGCGCAAGCAGTTGCTGCCGTTTCTGCCCGACGTGATAGGCGTCGTGACCTCGCCGACCGGCGCCGTGATTCGCGACATCCTGCACCGGCTGGCCGACCGTTTCCCGCGTCGCGTGCTGGTCTGGCCGGTGCGGGTGCAGGGCGAAAGCTCGGCGGTGGAAGTCGCCAATGCCATCGCCGGGTTCAACGCGCTGCCGGAGCGCGGCAAGATTCCGCGGCCCGACCTCATCATCGTCGCACGCGGCGGTGGTTCGCTCGAAGATCTGCTGTCGTTCAGCGAGGAGATCGTGGTGCGCGCGGTCGCCGCCAGCCTGGTTCCGCTGATTTCCGCGGTCGGCCACGAGACCGATTTTACGCTGATCGACTTCGCGGCCGACTGGCGGGCGCCGACGCCGACCGCCGCTGCCGAGAAGGCGGTGCCGGTGCGCGCCGAGTTGATCGGGAAAATCTCGGCGCTGATGAACCGCAAGCTGGCCTGCTGGCAACGCGGCATCGAGCAGTGGCGCAAAGAGCTTTATCTGCTGTCGCGCACGCTGCCGGCTGCCGAGGATCTGCTGGCGCAGCCGCGCCAGCGACTCGACAGTTGCGCGGAGCGCTTGCCGCGCGCGCTGATCGCCAATGCGCAAATCCACCATCGGCAATATGACCGCGCGGCGGCTCGCCTTTCGACGCGGCTGCTGTCGTATCGCATCGAGCGCTGCCGGGAGCAGACCGGAACTTTCGGAGACCGCGCCCGCCGCGCCTTCAAGACCGCGATCGATCGCCGCGCGCAGCGGCTGCGCGCGACCGGGCAATTGCTGACGGCCTATTCGTATCGCGGCGTGCTGGCGCGCGGCTTTGCGCTGGTGCGCAATGAAAAGGGTTATCCGATGCGCTCGGCCTCGGGGATTTCACCAAGCCAGCGCCTGCAGCTTGAATTTTACGACGGCAAGCTTGGCGCAACCGCCGACGCGACGAGCGGCAAGGCGGCGGAGCCGGCGACAACGCCGTTCGCAAAGCGGCGCGGCAAGCGCGGCGGCGGTCCCGGGCAGACCGATCTGTTCTAGCTGCTAGCGTGAAAACCACTCCGGCACCCGCTTGAACGCATCGTCGCGCGCCGCCTCGTCGGTGCCGATGTGCACGCGGCCGCCGGCGTTTGCCGAGTTGGCGATGCCGGTGCGCTCCTGGCGCGGCAGCTTCTGGCGGTCGAAGTCGTGCAGGGCGTTGGGATAGACGACCAGCGATGCGGCGGCGCTGCGGCCGCGGGCGCCTGCCACCATCTGCTCGCAGGCGCTGGCCAGCGTCCAGTCGTCGTCACGCCCGATCAGAATTAATGTCGGGATGCGCGCGCTCCAGGCGGAAATTCGCGAACGCTGGCAATTGGGATAGAGCGCCACGGCAGAGCGGAAATCCGGCGTCTTGTCGCGCCGATTGCCGCCGCGGCGCACGGTCCACAGCGCCGTGGTGGCGCCATGCGACCAGCCGAGCAGCGACACGCGGTCGGCGATCACCCAAGGCTGGCTTTGCAACCAGTGGCGCGCCGCGACCGCGTCTGCGGTGCGCAACCGCGAGGCCCGCACCAGGCGTTCGCGGACGCGGCATTGCGATTTCAAGCTGCGCGAGCCGAAACTGTCGGGGAACAACACGGTGAAACCGGCGGCGGCGAGCCGCTCGCCCCACTCCGCATAACGGAGCTCGATCTTGCCGTCGGTCCAGTTCAGCCCTTCGCAGGTATGCAGCGCGATCACGGCCGGGAACGGCCCGACGCCGGCCGGACGGTAGAGCGTCGCCTTGAGTTTGATGTCGCCCGCCGGAATCTCGACTTGCTCGGCGGCCGACGCGCCGGCTGCGATGAGGGTCAGTGTCGCAGCGATGAGAAGGCTGAGCGCGCGCATGATACCGATCCGGCTGCGCCGTCAGGCTAACATGGGGTCGCGTAAAACTGGTATCAATCCGGGGTTTCGCTGGCGGCGGCAAATGTTTATGTTGCCCGGGCGCCCGCCCGGAACGCCGCCGAGGAGAACCTTTTGCTCAACCGCTACGATCGCGCCTCGGCGATGAATGGCGAGGCCGAGGTCAAATATCTCGATGGCGATTTCCGTGTGGTGAAGCCGGGCGCCTTCGTGCGCTGCGCCATGACCGGTGTGGCGATCCCCCTGGAGGAGCTCAAATACTGGAGCGTCGAGCGCCAGGAGGCCTACGCCACGCCGGAAGCGGTGTTGAGCCGCCTCGCTCCGAACGGCTGAAAACGCGCTATCGGCGTGTTTTCGCCAGCAGGAAGTCTCGCAACGTCGCTGGCTCGGCGACCGCCAGGCTGACCGGCAAGACACGCGCGCGCGAGGCGAGCGCCGCCAGGCCCGGCACGCCCTTGATGCGCGCGAAGTCCTTTTCGGTCGTCAACAAATCAAGCTCTTGCTGTTCGGCCTGCATCAAAAGCGCGGCGGCTTCTTCGTCAGAATAACGGTGGTGGTCGGCGAAAGCCCTGAGCAGCGGCGCGCGGATGCCGGCGGCTTTGAGTGTGGCAAAGAATTTTTCCGGATCGCCGATGCCGGCAAAGGCCAGCACGTTGCGCCCGCTCAACGCGGTCACCGCCGCAGGGTCCGGCTCCAGCCGGCCGCGAAACACCGGCAGCCCGAGCCCCGCCGCTTTGCTGGCCAGACCGGCGCCGGCGCGTCCTTCGCCGATCAGCAGCAGTGCGCCGGTTTGCTCCCACTGCACCGAAAGCGGGGCGCGCAGCGGGCCGGCGGGAAATACCTGGGCGTTGCCGATGCCGCGGCGGCCATCGACCACCGAAATCGCGATGGCCTTCGCGAGCGAGGGATTTTGCAAGCCGTCGTCCATCACGATGACGCTCGCGCCCGCCGCTACGGCGGCTTTCGCGCCGGCCACGCGGTCGCGCGACACGAACGTGGGCGCGGCGTGCGCCAACAGCAGCGCTTCGTCGCCGACCTCGCTGGCGTGATGAAGCTGCGGATCGACCTGGATCGGTCCGGCGTTTTGCCCGCCATAACCGCGGCTGAGCAACGCGGGCTTTTGACCGGCATCGGCCAATAGGCGGGCGATGGCGATAGCGGCCGGTGTCTTGCCGCTGCCGCCGAGCGTGAAGTTTCCGACGCAGATCACCGGCACCCCGGCGCGCGCGCCGTCCTGCACCATGCGTCCTGCCGCGATCGCGCCATATACCGCCGACAACGGCGACAGCGCGAGCGACGAAAATCCCGCCTCGCGCCACCAGAACGCCGGCTCACGCATGATGGCCGCTCCGCCCGCCGAGCCGCAATTGCATGAGGTAAGGCTCGAGCGCGGCGAGGGTGCGTTCGAGCGCTCCGCTTTGCTGCTCGACCGTTACGCGTGCGGCGTCGGCGGCGATCGCGCGGCTTTCCGGATCGGCGAGCCAGCCGGCCACCCGCTTCGCCAGGCTGGGCGCGTCGGCGATCTGCGCGGCGCCGTGCTCTTCATCGAGGGCTTGATAGATCTCGCGGAAGTTCCCGACATGCGGGCCGTGCGCGACTACCGCGCCGAGCTTGGCGGCCTCAATCGGATTTTGGCCGCCGTGACGCACCAGCGAGCCGCCGATGAAAACGATCGGCGCCAGCCGATAGAGCAAGCCAAGCTCACCCACGGTGTCGGCGATATAGATGTCGGTGTCGTTGTCCGGCAACTCGCCCAGCGAACGCAGCGCCGAGGTCAGCCCGCCGCCGGCGGCGATCTCGGCAATGCCTGCGCCACGCACCGGATGGCGCGGCGCTATAATGGTCAACAGCCGCGGAAATCTGGCGCGCAAAATCAGATGCGTCTGCACCACGATGGCTTCCTCGCCGGGATGGGTGGAGG
>JBPCQM010000087.1:0-33682 GCA_050998115.1 Pseudolabrys sp.
GAATTGCCGGGTCAAGTGCCACGACCGGGCGAGCCTTCGGCTCGGCCCGGTTGCCCGGCAATGACCAACTTCAGCCCTCTTGACATTTATTCCTATAGGACTATAGTCAACGCCTTGCCTCCGTTGAGGGCGCTTCATGAGGCGTCATAGAGCGGGAGGCGAGGCGGTGGCCGCGCAGGGGTGGAAACACGCAACACCCAACGCGCGGAGGTCCAAGCCGCGGTCTTCCCGGCGCGCCCGGCAGGCGAGCCACTGGGTGCCGGCTTCGTCAGAACGCCTTGAGCGGCAATGCTCAAGTGAAGCGCCCCAAAGCGTCAATGCTTTGAGGGTCGTTGGCGAAGTGACCTGGTCCATAGCGGTGGGTAACAAATTGTAGCCCACCGGGGTGGCCGCGGAGCAAACCTATAAACACCGCGCGCGGGACGCAGAAGCATCGGCGGACTTGCGGTTTTATCGGACTTCAGCACGCCTCGATGCTGCGAGGTGTCGAGGTCCGTGGGTCCGGTGGCAGCCCTCTTGTTTGCGCGAACTGCGTAAACTTGAGCGCGCGTGCCAAGCGGTGCCCGGCGTTCCGCGCGCCCTCTTTCGGGGGAACGGAAATTTACACTTCAGGCGCACCCGCGCCTTAAAGAACAGGGCCGATGACGCTTGGCTGTTTGAAGATTATTGGCTGTTTGAAGATTAGTTGCCGCTGCGTTCTTTTCCGCTGGTCCCCGCACTCGGGTCCGGCTTCGCCGGCCCGAGCACGGGCTCCAGCGGGAACCCAGCGCTTTGGCTTTCTGGATTCCCGCGTGCGCGGGAATGAGCGGAAGGGTCAGCAAGCGAAGCGCGGCTGTTTGACAACTGGACGAACTATACCGGCACATTATCGATCAGCCGCGTCTTGCCGAGCCTGGCGGCGACCAGCAAACGGATCGGGCCGTCCTTGCGCGAAGCGACCGGTTCGAGCGTCTGCGCGTGGCGGGCTTCCAGATAATCGAGTGAAAAGCCAGCGCGGTTGATTTCGTCGCGCCCTTGCACCGTGACGTCTGCGATCGTCGCCCCTTTTTTGATCGCCGCCGCGCAGGCCCTTAATGAGCGATAAAGCACCGGCGCCGTCTCGCGCTCGGTAGCCGATAGGAAAACATTGCGCGACGAGAGCGCCAGTCCGTCGCGTTCGCGCACGGTCGGCACCCCGATTATCTTGACCGGCAAATCGAGATCGCGTGCCATTTGCGCGATCACGCGCAACTGCTGGTAATCCTTCTCGCCGAACAGCGCGAAGTCCGGTCGGCATTGCAACAAGAGCTTGGCGACCACGGTTGCGACGCCGCCAAAAAAATGCGGACGAAATTTGTCTTCCAGCCCGGCTTTGGCAGGTCCGGCCGGATCGATCCGGGTGGCGAAACCGTCCGGATACATCACCGCAGCGGCCGGCGCCCAAACCAAGTCGACTTTCTCAGCGGCGAGGGCGGCGAGGTCGGTATTGAACGTGCGCGGATAGGTTCCAAAGTCTTCATTCGCCGCGAACTGCGCCGGATTAACAAAGATCGACACCACCACGCGTCGTGCCCGCTTTCGCGCCTGACGCACCAGTGCCAGATGGCCGCGATGCAGCGCGCCCATGGTCGGCACCAGGGCAATTGTGGCGCGTGTATAGGAATCCAGGGCGCCGTGCAGCGCCTGGACCGTCTGCGTCACCTTTGGACGAGCCGCCATCGTCATTTCCTGCTGCCGGTCGCCGCAAAACCCGCACGCTACCTAGCAAAGCGAACGGTCAACGGCCACGCCCGGATTCATGATTAAATGAGCGCCAACTTGACTAAAGTGCCGTAATCCTTTGAGATTTGCCCGATCGAAGGACGTGTCCATGTTGGTTCAACCGATCCAAGAAAATCGCCAGTCCGCGTACGTTGTCGTGCTCGGCAACGAGAAGGGCGGCTCGGGCAAGTCGACCACCGCGCTTCACATCGCTGTAGCCTTGCTCAAGGCCGGCCAGCGCGTGGCGACGATCGATCTCGACTCGCGGCAAAAAAGTTTCACGCATTACATCGAGAACCGCCGCGCCTGGGCCGAGCGCGCGCGAGTCAAGCTCGAGATGCCGACGCATTTTTGCGTGCCGCGCGCGGAAGGCGCCTCGCTCGACGCCAATGAAGCGCAAGAGTTCGCCAGTTTCTCGCAAGCGATCAGCGCGATCGAGCACAACCACGACGTCGTCGTAATCGATACGCCGGGCTCCGACACTTATTTGATGCGGCTTGCCCATTCGATGGCCGACACGCTGGTGACGCCGCTCAACGACAGCTTCCTCGATTTCGACGTGCTGGGGCAGATCGATCCGGCGACCTTTTCCGTCACCGGCGAAAGCCACTACGCCGAAATGGTACGCGAAGCGCGCCGCCAGCGCCGCTTGGTTGACGGCCGGCTGACCGACTGGATTGTCATTCGCAACCGCCTCTCGACGTTGTCCTCGCGCAACAAGCGCCTGGTCGGTGAGGGCCTCAATGAATTGTCGAAACGCCTGGCGTTCCGTTCGGTCGACGGCTTTGCCGAGCGCGTCGTCTATCGCGAATTCTTTCCGCGCGGCCTCACCGCGCTCGACGATCTTGATGAGGCGACACTCGGCACCCGGCCAAGCCTGTCCCACGTCACTGCGCGCGAGGAAGTCATCGCGCTGCTCAATACGTTGCATCTGCCCCTGTCGGAAAACGGCAAGCGGCGCGCCGCGGCCCGGGCCGAATGGTATTCGGTGATGGATCAGCCGCTACAGGTGCACGACGTCATCTGATTTCGCTATTGCAAGACGCCCAAGGATGACCACCTGAAACGGTGGACGCGCACGTATTTGAAAGCTGCGCTATAATCCTCGGCCCATGAGCAATAACAGCAAAGATCGCCCGGCCACCACCGACAAAGCCGCCCCGGCCGCGGCGCGGCCGGAGATCGCCGCCTTTGTCGAACGCGTGCGCTCGCTCGGCCCAGCGCCGGCCGGCGGCAAGCGGGGTCGGCTGGTTTTTGCGCTCGACGCCACCATGAGCCGGCAGCCGACCTGGGATGCAGCCTGCGCGTTGCAGGCCGATATGTTCCGCGAAGTCGCCTCAATCGGCGGCCTCGACATCCAGCTGGTTTATTTCCGCGGCTTGGGAGAATGCGCGGCTTCGCCCTGGGTGGCGCAAAGCGAAAAGCTGGCGGAATTGATGACCCGGATCGATTGCCGCGGCGGCCACACCCAAATCGGCAAGGTGCTCGCGCACGCCGGCAAGGAAAGCGAAAAGCAGCGTGTCCAGGCGCTGGTGTTCGTCGGTGACGCCATGGAGGAATCGATCGACGATCTTTGCGCCAAAGCCGGCGAACTGGGTCTGCGCGGCCTGCCGGTTTTCATGTTTCAGGAGGGCAGCGACCCCGCCGCCGAAGCCGCCTACCGCGAGATCGCGCGGCTTTCCCGCGGCGCCTACTGCCGCTTTGACACCGGCGCGGCGCATGAACTCGGCGAATTGCTGCGCGCGGTCGCCGCCTATGCCGCCGGCGGCATCAAGGCGCTCAAGGATCTGTCGGCACGCAAGGATCGCGGCGCCCAAAAATTGCTGGCGCAGTTGAAATAATGCCGACCATTATTCTCGGGGTCCTCGTGCTGGTGCTCGCGCTGTGGGCGCTCAAGGTCGTTTCCAAAGTCGATCCGAAAATCGCGGCGCGCGTCACAAAGGCCAGCGGTGGGTTGATTTCACTCGGACTGGCGGTATTCCTCGGGTTGCGCGGCGAAATGGTAGTGGCGCTGCCGCTCGGCGCCTTCGGGCTAGGATTGCTGGGCTGGCTGCCGTTCGGCGTCTCGGGTTTCGGTCCGAGCGCGCAGAAAAGCAGCGGGCAAACCTCGCAAGTGCGATCGGCCTATTTCGAAATGCAGCTTGACCACGATACCGGCGCGATGCGCGGCCGCGTGCTTGCCGGCAAGCATCAGGGCGCCGCGCTCGAGCGCCTCGACGTCAAGACGTTGATCGAGATGCTCGCCGACATCGACGAGGACAGCCGCGCGTTACTGATGGCGTATCTTGACCGCCGGGATGCCGGCTGGCGTGAACACGCGCAAGGTGACGCGGCAACGGGGCGCAGCACTGCGTCGGCTGGAAAAATGTCGGAGCAGGAGGCCTATGAGTTCCTTGGCCTGCAGCCGGGGGCGAAGGCCGATGCCATCGTGAGTGCACACCGCAGGTTGATGAAGAAATTCCATCCCGACCAGGATGGGTCGACGTACATCGCGGCCCGCATCAATGAGGCCAAGGAAGTTCTTCTCCGCCGCCATCGCTGAGTACTCCAAACAAAACTCAGCGGCTCCTGGTTCGGCGCGTCCCCGTCAGCGTTTTTATTGGCTCAATTCTTGAGCAGCATGCACGGGATTTCCCCGTGTCGTAGATGTTTGCAGGCGGTCTCGGCCTGTTCCTTGTCCAAACCGGCGAACCGGGCGCGGTACAGCGTTCTGTCGCCCTTGCTGGCTCGCTCGGTAAACGGATCGGCTTGGCCGAGCACGCCGATTGCCGCGCGCCGCGCAGCCTCCAGCCGTTGCTTGGCTTCGGCCTCCTCGTCGAACGCGCCGACCTGGATGATGTAGGTGCCGCGTGGTTTGGCGGCGGCCGGCATCGCGGGCAACGGGATATCGTCACCCGTCGAGGCGATCTGCGCCGGCAAAACACCAAGCACGCCTGGCCGCGCACCGGGTGGCGGAGGTGGCAGGGCATCGGACTTCACCGTGGCCACCGTCGTCACGCTCGCGGCCTTGCTCGCGGCCGGTGCCGGCAACAGCCGCTGCGGGTCGGGCAAATTCGCCAGGGCGGGGCCGCGCAACGAGGCGGCCTTGACGAGGAATGTCTTGACCGCGATCGGCTTGATCGGCTCGGTCGAGCCGGGTGCGGGATCCGATGTCGCCGGCGCGACCAACGCGGCGCGTACCAACGGACCGCCGGCTGCCGCCGGCTTGGCGGCGGGTTCGGCTTTGGCTTCTGCGACGATTGTCGGCGCGGTGCGCTTGAGCGACGCCAAACTGAAATATTTCTCGATCAGGCCGCGCATGCGCGCGTCGCGTGAAGACGCGGTGCGGCCACCGAACACCGCGGCGACGAGATGCCGGGCGCCGCGGCGAACCGAGGTGACGAGATTGAAACCGGATGCGTTGGTGTAACCGGTCTTGATGCCATCCACGCCGGTGACCGCGCCGAGCAGCTTGTTGTGGTTGCGCATCGCAAGGCCGCGGAACTCAAAGCTGCGCGTGGAGAAATATTTGTAATAGACCGGAAAGCGGTTCTGGATGGCGCGTCCGAGCAGCACCATGTCGCGCGCCGTCGTGATTTGTCCATCATCCGGCAGGCCCGACGCGTTGCGATAGAACGTGTGCGCCATTCCCAATTCGTGTGCTTTCTTCGTCATCATGCGCGCGAATTCCGGCTCGCTGCCGCCGAGCGCTTCGGCGACCACCACGGCGACGTCGTTGGCGGACTTGGTAACGATGGCCCGAATGGCGGGTTCGACCTTGATGGTTTCGCCGGGCTTGAGGCTGAGCTTGGAGGGTGCCTGCGATGCGGCATGCGCCGAGACTTCCATGTTGGTCATCAAACTGATCTTGCCGGCTTCGAGCCGCTCGAACAGCAGATAGAGCGTCATGATTTTCGTCAGTGAGGCGGGATGGCGCGGACTGTCGGCGTCGGCAGACTGCAAAACCTCGCCAGTATTGGCGTCGACTACGATTGAGGCGCCAGCCGGCTGGGGTTCGGACGCCGCAGCGTGCCGCCGCCTGCGGGCGTCGGCGCTGCCGCTACCAACAGCCGTGACAATCAGGATCGTCGCAAGGCCGAGCGCACCCCATCGGATGCCGGCTTTCACACGCACCATGCGCCTTCCCCAGCTCTTTATTGAGCGGACAACCCCGCCACTTTATCGCTATCCGCCTGCGAAAGCGGCATAAAATACAATTTTAGGGAAGTGCAGTTTACAAGTTCTTAAACCAATCCCCCAGATTTTCCAGCGCTTTTCGCGCTGCACCATTTCTCTTGACTTTATGGTGCAGTGCAATATATGTTCATTATTCCCCGGTACGAGGGCCGGGTCTAGGGACAGCAAAAAGGCTCCACGAGCCGGGAAAGGATTTGTCATGGTCAAGAATTTTGAAGATCTCCAGCAGGTTGGAAAAGAAGGCGTCGAGAATGCGCTGAAATCGTTTGGTGCGCTGTCGAAGGGCAGTCAGGCGATCGCGGTCGAAGTGGCCGACTACTCGAAGAAGTCGTTCGAGCAGGGCAGCGCCGCTCTCGAGAAACTGTTCGGCGTCAAGTCGGTCGAAAAGGCGATCGAGCTGCAGACCGACTACGCCAAGACTACTTACGAAGGTTTTGTCGCCGAGGCGACCAAGCTCGGCGAGCTCTACGCCGATCTCGCCAAGCAAGCCTATAAGCCGTTCGAAACCATTTTGGCGAACGCCAAGTAAACGAGTAAGCGGCAGAGGCGCGAGGTCCAGCCCGTTGTTGTAGTGTTGCGTTTTTTGCGTGCGTTGAAATACGAAGCCCGGCCGAGTGGCCGGGCTTTTTGTTTGTTCGGAGCCGCAACGGTTATTTGGCGACGTACAGCTTCGACAGATTGGTGCCGATCTGGTTGAAAACCGAGATGATCTCGTTGGCCGAAGTCAGCAGGTAGAATTTGTCCGACGTGGTGGCGCAGTTCTGCAGCAGCGTCGAGGTCGGATCGCCGCCGGTGTTCACCTGGATCGTATAGAGGGTGATGTTGGCCGCCTTGATGTTGTTGCAGGTCAGTTGCTGACGCGCGTCAATCGAAGACTGGCTGGTGTACCAGCGATTCTGCGTGTTCAAGCCGTCGGTCAGTAGAATGATGACTTGGGTATAGGTGTAGAGGGGATCCATCGCCGGTGGGGTCGGGAACGGTCCGCCGCCGACCAGCGACATCCAGCCCAATTGTAACCCGATTGCCTGATTGGTATTGCCGCCCGGCGACATGCTGTTGACCAGCGATGTCATCCCCGACCAGTCGTAACTCAGCGGCATCACCGCCTGCGGGCAGGGGCTGTATTGCTCGGCCGAATATTGGGTATCTGTCACCAGAGGCAAAGGCGCCGTAACATTTGTGTCGGTATTCAAGATACTAGGAGCATTTGAAGCGCCGCGGTCGGTCACGCAGCCGTTCCAAGTATTATGGTTATTCGGGTGCCACGTCGGTTTTTTTTGGCCTTGCGACAAACAGTCACTTTGGGTCGTGTACTGGCTGTTTTGATTAGGGGTACACCAGCCGTTATTGGCATCCCAGTCGGTCCAGTCAATCCACTTCGATTTGTAGTTGCTGGAATCGACATTGACATCCTTGACGAACGGAACGATCGACACGTAGACGTCGCCATTGGTCGAAACCGCCGATTGCAATTGAGTCAACAGGCTCTTGGTCGCAGTAATAAGCGCGGTCATCTTGCCGTTGGCGGCCATCGATCCGGTGTTGTCGAGCACCAGCGCGACACGCAGGCGTGTGTTGCCCCATTTGGTCATCGCGGTGCCGGAAACCGGCATCTGCGTGTAGCCGGCGATTGCCATCAGGCTGGTGTCGACGGTCGCCGTGCCATTGACCACCAGCGAAGAGCCTCCGCTCGAAGAATAGGTGGCGCTGATTACGATATTTTTGGCCTCGGGCCGGGTGAAAAGCGCGCTGAAGTAGCTCAGTGCCTTGGTCTGCAATTGGGCGTTGCTCACCGTCGCGGCATCTCGCGCAAGCATCAGCGCGGTGGAATCAAGCGCGGACTGCATCGCGGTCTTCACCGAGTTGGCATGGCTGAAATCGATCGCGGCCCCGACACCTCCGATAATCGGCAAAGTGGCGAGTGCGAAAGTGATCGCGACATTGCCGCCTCGGCCGCGGAGGAACCGGAGGCTGAGCTTGCGCAATTTCGTGCGGATCGATGCAGACATGGAACGCCTTGCATACAACAAATATGACCGGCAACCTAGGGCTGGACACTAAAGGCCCGGTAAAAGGCCACGGAGAAACATGGGGTGATCGGCGGCCCGCCCTCGGAATGGCTAATGAAGGGCTAAGGCGCCGGAGCACGGGCCGGGGAACCCAACGCCGATGGAGAAAATTTGCACCAGAATTTCTCGAAACGGGTTGTGATCAGATAACCAATGGCTATCTGACCGGTGGCTTCAGACTTGGAACCCGGCCGGCCTGTCCCGAAACGGGGCATCCGTGACCTAGAACCGGGGCAGTGCGCTCCGTATGATGGGTGGCCACCGATTCACTCCAAGCCGGCTGCCGCAACGACAACGCCATGTCTGATGTTCTCGCCAACAAGTGTAGGAGTCGTTTGACCGCTGGTCCGGTAGCCAACAATGACGATCGCAAGCGTAAAAATGGCAACGTGGATAGGGGCGGGCCGGGCACCGCGGTCATCACCAAGACCAAGCCGCAGACCAAGCGGCCGTCGCTGTATCGCGTGCTGATTCTCAATGACGACTACACGCCGATGGAGTTCGTCGTCCATGTGCTGGAGCGGTTTTTCAGCAAAGATCATGAGGCCGCCACGCGAATTATGTTGCACGTGCATCATCACGGCATGGGCGAATGCGGAATTTACACTTACGAGGTTGCAGAGACCAAAGTGACACAGGTGATGGACTTCGCGCGCAAACACCAGCATCCTTTGCAGTGCGTGATGGAAAAAAAGTAACCGGGCGACGACAACAAAGCGAAAAGCAAGAAGCAAAAAGGTAAGAGACCGTAATGCCAACTTTTTCACGCAGCTTGGAGCAGTCGTTGCACCGGGCCTTGGCGCTCGCCAATGAGCGTCATCACGAATACGCCACGCTCGAGCATCTGCTTTTGGCCCTGATCGACGATCAGGACGCCTCGGCGGTAATGCGCGCTTGCAATGTTGAGCTCGACAAATTGCGCCGTAGTCTGTCCGCCTATCTCGAATCCGAGCTAGAAAATCTGATCACCGACGGCGCGGAAGATTCCAAGCCGACCGCCGGTTTCCAGCGCGTCATTCAGCGCGCGGTGATTCATGTGCAGTCGTCCGGTCGAGAAGAAGTGACGGGCGCCAATGTGCTGGTCGCGATCTTCGCGGAGCGCGAGAGCCACGCCGCCTATTTCCTGCAAGAGCAGGACATGACGCGCTACGACGCGGTCAATTACATCAGCCACGGCATCGCCAAGCGGCCGGGGCTTTCCGAATCCCGCCCGGTGCGCGGCGCCGAGGAAGATACCGACACCAAGTCCGGCGACGAACCGAAAAAGAAAGGTGACGCGCTCGAAGCTTATTGCGTCAACCTCAACAAGAAGGCGAAAGACGGCAAGATCGATCCACTGATCGGCCGCGATGCCGAGATCAGCCGCACCATCCAGGTACTGTGCCGCCGCCAGAAGAACAATCCGCTGCTGGTCGGCGACGCCGGCGTCGGCAAGACCGCGATCGCCGAAGGGCTGGCGCGCCGTATCGTCCATGGCGAAGTACCGGACGTGCTGAAGAGTTCTACGGTGTTTTCGCTCGACATGGGCTCGCTGCTCGCGGGCACGCGCTATCGCGGCGATTTTGAGGAGCGGCTCAAGCAGGTGATCAAGGAGATCGAGGCCTATCCAGGCGCGATCATGTTTATCGACGAGATCCATACCGTGATCGGCGCCGGCGCGACGTCCGGCGGCGCGATGGACGCCTCCAATTTGCTCAAGCCGGCGTTAGCGTCAGGCACGATCCGCTGCATCGGCTCGACCACCTACAAGGAATACCGCCAGTATTTCGAGAAGGACCGCGCGCTGGTGCGCCGCTTCCAGAAAATCGACGTCAATGAGCCGACGGTCGAGGACGCGGTGAGCATCCTTAAGGGCCTCAAGCCGTATTTTGAGGAGTATCACAAGCTCAAATACACTAACGAGGCGATCAAGGCGGCGGTGGAATTGAGCGCGCGCTACATCCATGACCGCAAGCTGCCGGACAAGGCGATCGACGTGATCGACGAGTCGGGCGCGGCGCAGATGCTGCTGCCGGAAAGTCGCCGCAAAAAGACGATCGGCCTCAAGGAAATCGAGACGACCATTGCCACTATGGCGCGCATTCCGCCCAAGACGGTATCCAAAGACGACGCCGCCGTGCTCCAGCATCTCGAGCAAACGCTCAAGACCACGGTGTACGGCCAGGACAAAGCGATCGAAGCGCTGGCCGCCTCGATCAAGCTGGCGCGTGCTGGACTGCGCGAGCCGGAAAAGCCGATCGGCTGCTATCTGTTCTCCGGCCCAACCGGGGTCGGCAAGACCGAGGTCGCCAAGCAACTCTCGTTGTCGCTCGGCGTCGAGTTGATCCGTTTCGATATGTCGGAATACATGGAGCGCCACACCGTGTCGCGGCTGATTGGCGCGCCACCCGGCTATGTCGGTTTCGACCAGGGTGGGCTGCTCACCGACGGCGTCGATCAGCATCCGCACTGCGTGCTGTTGCTCGACGAAATCGAGAAAGCGCATCCGGATCTGTTCAACGTGCTGTTGCAGATCATGGATCACGGCAAGCTGACCGACCACAACGGCAAGCAGGTGGATTTCCGCAACGTCATCCTGATCATGACCACTAATGCCGGCGCCTCCGATATGGCGAAGTCGGCTTACGGCTTCACGCGCACCAAGCGTGAGGGTGACGACACCGAGGCGATCAACCGGATGTTTGCGCCGGAATTCCGCAACCGGCTCGACGCCACCATTACCTTCTCGCATCTGTCGCACGAAGTGATCGCTAAGGTGGTCGAGAAATTCGTGCTGCAGCTCGAAGCCCAACTCGGCGACCGTAACGTCACCATCGAGCTCTCCGAAGAGGCGTCGCGCTGGCTGATCGCCAATGGCTACGACGAGTTGATGGGCGCCCGGCCGATGGCCCGCGTGATCCAGGAGCACATCAAGAAGCCACTGGCCGATGAAGTGCTGTTCGGCCATCTCAAGGCCGGCGGCCACGTGCGCGTGATCGTGGTCAAAGACGAAGGCGGCGGCGACAAGCTCGGCTTCGAATACCTCGACGGCCCGGTGATGCCGAAGCCGGAAAAGCTTCCTGACGCGACGCGCAAGGCCAGGCGCCGCTCGCCGCGGCCGAAGCCGAAAAACGACGGTGGCGGCAAGGACAGTGGCGGCAAGCACGGCTCGGTGCCGAAGGTGCCGCTGGTCAAGGCGTAAACCTACTGACGTGACGAACCGGCATGCGCGGCGGCCGGTTGCGCCCGCTGCCGCGCCGTGACAGGGGTGAGCCGCATGGCCATCCCCACCACATTTGCTTCGTCAACGGCCGCGTTTTTGCGCGGTATGCGATCGGCGTGGCTGTCGGTGTTCGCGCTGGTACTCGCCGGCACCTATATCGGCATGGGCGCGCTCGCGCACGACTTCGGCTTCTCATCCGTCTGGCTGGCTCTGTCTTCAATCATGGTCTGGGCGGCGCCCGCCCAGGTGATCCTGATCTCGGCGCTCGGCACCCAGGCGGCGCTGATCGAAACTGCCATCGCGGTGAGCCTGTCCGCCATTCGGCTGTTCCCGATGGTGGTGGCGTTGCTGCCGCTGTTGCGCGGCGGCGCGACGCGCCAGCGTGACCTGCTGCTGCCGGCGCATTTCACCTCGGTCAGCATGTGGGTGGAATCGCTTCGCCTGTTGCCGTCGATCGCGCCCGAGCACCGCATCGCATTCTGCAATGGCCTTTCGGTCGCCTACATGTCGACCGCCGTTACCTTCGGCTTCGTCGGCTATTACCTCGCCGCCGGCCTGCCGACGTTGTTCGCCGGCGCGTTGTTTTTTCTCACGCCGATGTCGTTCATGATCTCGACCGCCCGCAATTGCCGGCAACTTGTCGATCGCGCCGCCTTCGTGCTCGGCCTCGCGTTCGGTCCGCTGCTGGCTTGGTACCAGGTCAATCTCGATCTGATGTGGACCGGTGTACTGGGCGGCTCGATTGCCTACGCCTTTCATCGCTGGCGCGGGTTGGCAACGTGAATGCGATGGAGGGGCTGTGGCCGTATTTTCTGCTGCTGCTGGTCGGCGTCTTGCCGAACGAGATCTGGCGCCTGCTCGGTCTCGTTCTGGCGCGCGGCCTCGACGACGATTCCGAACTGGTTGTGCTGTCGCGAGCGATCGCGACTGCCATCATTGCCGGCGTGGTCGCCAAACTGATCGTGTTTTCGAGCGGCGCCCTGATCACGATTCCGCTGGCCGTGCGGATCGCGGCGGCTGCCGGAGGATTTCTCGGCTTTGTTCTAGTGCGCCGCTCGGTGTTTGCCGGCGTCGCGGTCGGCGAAGCGCTGCTGCTACTCGGCGGCTTTCTATTCAGCCGTTAGTGATCGCTGCCGCCAATTTCTTGGCGTGCTCGGCCAGTATTTCCGGCTTTTCCTTTTCGCTGGCCGGCGGCTTCATCGGCGTGCCGGTCTTGCGCGGAATGACGTGGACGTGCAAATGAAACACCACCTGTCCGCCGGCGCCTTCGTTGAACTGCTGAATCGTAATGCCGTCGGCGCCGAACGCGGTCATCGCCGCCTTGGCGACTTTTTGCGCGACCATCATTACATGAGCGAGGTCCTCGCCGCCAACGTCAAAAATGTTGCGGGCCGGCGCTTTCGGCAGCACCAGCGCGTGGCCCGGCGAACGCGGCATGATGTCGAGGAAGGCCAGCGCCTTGTCGTCCTCATAGATCTTGTAGCAGGGCAACTCGCCGCGAAGGATTTTCGCGAAGATATTGTTGGCGTCGTAGCTCGGCATTTTGACTAGCCCTGTTCCACTAAATCCTTGCGGAATGGCGCCGCCGCCGCAAGCTCCCCGGAGGCAGCGTCCACATAGGCTCGCTCGCGCTTGAGATAGTCGGCGATCGCCCGGCGTAGCCCCGGATCGGCAATGTAATGTGCCGAATAGGTGGTTCTCGGCAGGTAGCCGCGCGCCAGCTTGTGCTCGCCTTGGGCGCCGGCTTCGACCCATTTTAGGCCGTGGCGGATCGCGTAGTCGATCGCCTGATAGTAGCAAATCTCGAAATGCAGGAAGGGATGGTGTTCAAGCGCGCCCCAGTTGCGGCCATAGATGGTGTCGTGGCCGAGGAAATTGATGGCGCCCGCAATCCAGCGTCCGGCGCGCTTGGCCATCACCAGCAGGATGCGCTCGCCCATACTGGCGCCGACGAGCGAGAAGAATTCGCGTGTCAGATAGGGCCGGCCCCATTTTCTTGAGCCGGTTTCCATGTAGAAGGCGAAAAAAGCATCCCAGACATCTTCGGTGAGATCCGGGCCGGTAAGCCATTGCACGTCGATACCGGCGGGCAATGCCTCATTGCGTTCGCGGCGGATCGTTTTGCGCTTGCGGGAGGACAGCGCGGCGAGGAAATCCTCGAAGCTGCCGAAGCCCGAATTCTCCCAGTGAAACTGCTGATCGGTGCGCTGCAGGAAACCCCGCGAACCGAGCAGCGACCACTCGCTCTTGGTCAGAAAGGCCACGTGGGCGGACGACAATTGATTTTGCCCGGTGATTTCGGTCAGCGCATCGGCAAGCCCGCGGCGTATGGTGTCCGCCAGCGGCCCGGGAAGGGCCAGCAGGCGAGGGCCGCTCACCGGCGTGAACGGCACCGACACCTGGAGTTTGGGATAGTAGCCGCCGCCGGCGCGCTCATAGGCTTCGGCCCAGCTTTGGTCGAAAACATATTCGCCTTGCGAGTGACTCTTGACGTAGCAGGGTGCGGCGCCGAGCAGGGTGCCGTCAGCCGCCTCAGCCAGCAGGTGTCGCGGCTGCCAGCCGGTGCGGCCGCCCACCGATTTTGACAACTCTAGCGCGGTCAAAAACTCATGTGAGATAAATGGGTTATTTGGGTATCTTCGTGTGAATAAGTTCGGGGAAAACTTATCCTCAAGTGTTGATTGAAGTCTCTCATCTGCTAACTGAGAATCGCCGCTGCTCGCGCAGATATTCCACGCCTCGGTAGGCACCGCGGCGATCGACGGCGCCAGGCGGATGCGCAGTTCCAGTTCGCTCATGACTTTCGTTCGGGGCAGGCTTGGGCAAACATCACCGCGCGATTTTAGGCTGAAACTATGGCGAAGGCAGCCATCCGCGGCATTGTTGACAGACAATTCGCCTCAGACAGCCGCTACGGCCGCAGCCCCTCGAAAATCATCTGATTGGCCCAGCGTGTGGCGCGGCGGCGATCTTTCTCGCTGCGCACCGTCCAGGTCAGCAGCGGTTTCCCTAACAGCCGTGCGGCCAAGGGGGCGAACGCCGGCAGGTCGCGCAGAGCATAGGCAATGAAATGCGGCCGGGTGCGGCTGGCATGCAGCAGGAAGGCCAGGCGGCGTTTCTCGCCGGCCGAAAGCCGGTCCCACTCATGGTGGTCATAGCGCCGCTCGGCCACGATGCCGCGCGGCAGTTGTGGCGCGAGTGCCACCAATGCTTCAACCGGCGCCGGATCGAACGACATCGCCGCTACCGGGCCGCGATAACCGGCCAATACCTGCGCGACCCGCGCCGGCAGGCGGAGATCGCCGTCAAACCGGCTTTTGAGTTCCACGATCATGGCCGCGCGCCCGGCGACCAGATCGCACAATTCGCCGAGCGTCATGATGCGGTCGCTGGTGGCGCGGAAGGGAACCGCCTTGATCGCGGCGGCGCTGAGCGCGGCGAGCGCACCGTGACCCTCGGTCAACCGCCCCAGCACATCGTCATGATGCACCATCGCCTCGCCATCGGCGCTGATCTGCAGATCGACCTCGATGCCGTAGTTGCCGGCAATGGCGGCGGAAACGGCGGAGGCGGTATTCTCGAGGATGCCCGCGGCCGGGTCGTGCAGGCCGCGATGGGCAATCGGCCGCGCGGTCAACCAGTCGAACGTCTGCGCCATCTCAGCCGACTTCGAATAATCCTTCGACTTCGACCGCGGCTTCGAGCGGCAGCGCCGATACGCCGACGGTGGAACGGGCATGGCGGCCTTTGTCGCCGAACACTTCGACCATCAAATCGGAAGCGCCGTTCATGACCTTCGGGCCATCGGCAAAGCCGGCGGCAGAATTGATGAAACCACCGAGCCGGACCACGCGGCTGACCTTGTCGAGCTCGCCAATTGCGGCCTTGAGCTGGGCGAGCAGATTAATGGCACAGGCGCGCGCCGCCTTTTGCCCGTCTTCGATCGATACGCCGGCGCCGAGCTGACCTTTGGCAGCCAGTTTGCCGTCGGCGCCGAAGCATAATTGGCCCGAGATCACGCAGGTATTGCCGCTGCGCACGAACGCGACGTAATTCGCGATCGGGCTGGCCGGTGTCGGCAGCGTAATGCCCAGTGTTTCGAGTTTTTTCTCGACCGTTCCCGCCATTGCGTTCTCCTGTTGCCGCGTTTGTCATCGCTGATCGCGGGCCGCCGTGCAAGCCAAGTGAAATAGGCGTTGCGTCCATTGTAGCGGGATTGCACGGCCCTTAATCTTGCCGTGGTTGACGTCTTGAGTCCTTTGGGGTCGCATCTGGAGCAGATCATGCCGAGCAAAATAAGCGCTGTGATCGTGGCGGCGACGGTTGTTTGGGCGCCAGTGCCGGCCTTCGCTGCGCCGCTCGCGACGACGATCCAACTCACCCCGCATCGGGCGGTTTACGACCTTAAGCTGGCGCGCACCCGCGGCAGCCGCAGTCTCGAAGACGTTCGCGGCCGCATCCTCTATGATTTCTCCGGCAGTTCCTGCGCCGGTTACGAATTGCAGTTCCGCCAGGTGTCGGAGCTGGATTCCGGCGAGGGCAAGAGTGTGCTGAGCGACCTGCGCTCCAACACATGGGAAGACGCGGCGGCGAAATCGTTCCGCTTCAACTCGGAAAACCGGATGAACAACCGCACGGTCGACGCGGTTGACGGCGACGCTACGCGCAAATCCGGCGACACCGCGATCAATCTGCACAAACCGTCGGACAAGAAGTTTTCGATTTCAGCCGAGGCGGTGTTCCCGACCGAACACATGCGCCGCATCATCGCCGCGGCCCGATCCGGGCAGAGCCTGCTTGAATTGCAGGTTTATGACGGCTCGGAGACCGGCGAAAAAATCTACAACACGCTCACCGTAATCGGTAAGCCGATTCCGCCGGGCGAGAAGCCGCCGCAGGAAGCGGCGGCAAATTTGCCGGAGCTCGCCACGCTGCAACGCTGGCCGGTAACGATCAGTTATTTCGAGCGCAACGCCAAATCCGATCAAAGCAGCGAACAGCAGCCGGTTTACGCCATCGGCTTCGAGCTTTACGACAACGGGATTTCGCGCGCGCTGCGGCTCGATTACACGGATTTCACCATCAGCGGCGAAATGACGTCGCTGGAAATGAAGAAGCCGAAGCCATGTCCTTAAAAGATTTGAGTCTTTAAAAGGCTTGTCATTAGTCACTTTCAAAAATCAGGCCCTTTACCACGGTATCGCGGCCGAACCTCGAGCGTAATCGGTCCACTGCGTGCTCCGCGTTGGCGGCGCGGCGGTCGAGGAGGTCGGCCAATTCGGCGCCATCCATCTCTTTCAGATTGCTGACGCCGATACCGATCAAACGATATTTCGTCGTGCCGATTTCGCGTGTCAGCAGGTCGTGGCCGGCGGCATAAATCCGCCCCGCTAATTGGGTTTCCTGCGGCAGCGAGCGGGCGCGGGTGCGGATTTTGAAGTCCGCGCTTTTGAGCTTCAGCGTGACGGTCGAACCGGCAAGGCCACGGGCCTTTAGCCGCGTCGAGACCCGTTCGGTGAGTTCCCATAGCGTCTGTTCGAGCGGCCGCAGCGCCGAGACGTCGGTGTTAAACGTGGTCTCCGCTGACACGCTCTTGGTGTCGCCGTCGGGCTCGACCTTGCGCTCGTCGATGCCGCGCGACAGGCGAGAGAGCCGCAGGCCTTCCTGGCCGTAGCGTTCCATCAAGTCGCGCTCACTGGCGCGCTGCAGGTCGGCGATGCTGCGAAAGCCGTCGGCGATCAGCCGCGCCGCGCTGACCGCGCCCACGCCGTAGATGAAATTCACCGGCTTTTCCGCTAGGAAGGCGGGCGCCTCCGCGCTGCCAAGCACGGCAAAGCCGCGGGGCTTGTCGAGATCAGAGGCGATCTTGGCGAGGAATTTGTTGCTGGCGAGCCCGATCGAGATTGTGATGCCGAAATCGCGCTCGACCGCGAGCGCAAAGCGAGCCAGCAACTTGGCGGCGATCATGCCATGCAGCCGTTCGGTGCCGGTTAGATCGAGAAACGCCTCGTCGATTGACAGTGGCTCGACCTGCGGCGTGAGCGCCAGCATGGCGCGGCGCACCAGGCGGCCGACCTCGACGTATTTCGACATCTGCGGCCTGATCACAACCGCGTGCGGACAGCGCCGTTTAGCTTCGAACATCGGCATTGCCGAGCGGATGCCGTAGGTACGCGCTACATAGCAGCACGCGGCGACAACGCCGCGCTTGCCGCCGCCGACGATCACCGGCTGGTCGGCGAGCGAGGGGTCGTCGCGCTTCTCGATGGTGGCGTAGAAGGCGTCGCAGTCGATATGCGCGATGGTCAGCATCTCGATGTCGGCATGACGGATCTGGCGCGGCGAACCGCAGGCCAGACAGCGCGTCGCGCCGGCCGCGTCGGCAAGACAATCGCGGCAAAAACCGGGCACACCGAATTTGGCGAGCGCGGTCTTCACGGCACCTCGCGCTCCCAAGCTGGGCCGCCCAAGACAACGCGTGCCTTGCCGACCTCGGCCGGGTCGATGCCGGTCTCGGCGGCGAATTCGACCAGCATCTTTTCGTGGCCGGCCACGTGCTCCAGAACACCGGCCAGAAAGCCAGGTTCTCTGGCGGCCGCGCGAATCTCACCCGGCCCGATCCCGGTCAGAGCGAGGAAGCGGCCGAGCCGTTCGGCATCTGCGGCGATGTAGTTAAGCGCCTGAATCGCCAGCGTTTCTGCGGCTTCCGGATTTACAGCGGCCTGCCTTCTCATCGGCTTCTATTTGCCTTTCCGTAATACATGGCGGCTACCGTGCCGCCACGCCCCAGCGCGCGCAATAAGGCGATGTGGATTGCGCCGGGGTGGCGGGGGCCGGGATGTGGGGCGCTTGAAGGGGCGGGAGAGATGGCCAAGACCGTCCTGATCGTCGAGGACAACGAGTTGAACATGAAGCTCTTCCACGACCTGTTGGAAGCGCATGGCTATCAGACCATTCAAACCCGCAACGGCATTGAGGCGCTTGATCTCGCGCGCAAGCATCGCCCGGATCTGGTGCTGATGGACATTCAGTTGCCGGAAGTTTCCGGGCTCGAAGTCACCAAATGGCTCAAGGACGATCCTGAATTGAAATCGATCCCGGTAGTCGCCGTCACCGCCTTCGCGATGAAGGGCGACGAAGAACGCATTCGGGAGGGCGGCTGCGAAGCCTATCTGTCGAAGCCGATCTCAGTTGGTAAATTCATCGAGACGATTCGTCACTTCCTCGGTAACGCCTAAGGGTTTTGAGATGAGTGCGCGCGTCCTTGTCGTCGACGATGTGCCGGCCAATGTGAAGCTGCTCGAAGCACGGCTGTCGGCGGAATATTTTGACGTCTCGACGGCGCATAGCGGCGTCGAAGCACTAGCGATGTGCCAACGCGCCGAATGCGACATCGTGTTGCTCGACGTCATGATGCCTGACATGGACGGCTTCGAGGTTTGCCGCAGGCTCAAGGCCAATCCAGCCACCCACCACATCCCGGTCGTGATGGTGACCGCGCTTGACCAGCCGTCCGACCGCGTGCGCGGACTGGAAGCCGGCGCCGACGATTTCCTCACCAAGCCGGTCACCGACGTCGCATTGATTTCGCGGGTGCGCTCGCTGGCCCGGCTCAAGATGGTTACGGACGAACTGCGCATGCGCGCCATGACCTCGAAGGAAATCGGCATTCACAGTCCGGAAAAAAACGCCGTGACCGACAGCGGGCGCAACGGCCGCATCCTGGTGGTTGACGACCGCAAAAATTCCTACGAGCGGATCGTCGCTACCTTGGCGACCGAGCACACTGTCGAGGTGGAATCCGATCCGAATGAGGGCTTGTTCCACGCCGCCGAAGGCAATTACGACCTGGTGATCGTGTCGCTCGGCCTGCAGAATTTCGACGGCTTGCGGCTGTGCAGCCAGATCCGCTCGCTCGAGCGCACGCGTAACGTGCCGATTTTGGCGGTTTCGGATTCCGACGACAACGCCCGGCTGGTGCGCGGGCTGGAGATCGGCGTTAACGACTACCTGATCCGGCCGATCGACAAGAATGAGATGCTGGCGCGGGTGCGCACGCAAATCAAAAAGAAACGCTACACCGAGCGGCTGCGCGACAACGTGCAAATGTCGATCGAAATGGCGATCACCGATGCGCTGACCGGCCTGTTCAACCGCCGTTACATGGAAACGCATCTGGCCGGACTGCTGGAACAGGCCGCCTCGCGCGGCAAGCCGATCGCGGTGCTGGTGCTGGACATCGATTATTTCAAGGCGATCAATGACGGCCACGGCCACGATGCCGGCGACGATGTGCTGCGCGAATTCTCGCTGCGGATTCGTAAATGCATCCGCAATATTGATTTGGCCTGCCGCTATGGCGGCGAGGAATTCGTCGTGGTGATGCCGGAAACCGATATCGCGGTCGCGGCGATGGTGGCCGAGCGGCTGCGCCGGCGCATCGCCAACGAAGCCTTCGCGATTCAGCAGGGCAGCAAAAGTCTCGAAGTGACGATCTCGATCGGCATCGCCGCGCTCAACGGCGCCGCCGACAACGCCGCTGCGATCCTCAAGCGCGCCGACCTCGCGCTCTATCGCGCCAAGCGCGACGGCCGCAATCGCGTCGTCCCGGACGCCGCTTAATAACACGACAATTCCGAAGCTTTATTGGCGTCTTGCCGGCCCGCGCGATTGTCCTTTACGGCCGGACGCAAGTCTACGGCCGGACAATCGTCCAGCCTTTTTCGCCGAGCTCGATCAGGGTGACGACGCCAGCTTCGACGTGTTGGGCGCTCTCGACCAGCGGCGGCTCCTTGCCTTCGGCGCGCGCCATCGAGTGCAGCGTGTTGTCGCAGGCCATGAAACTGACATTTGGCATGCTTTGCTTGAACGACTTGAGGCGCGTTAGCACGGGCGAGGTATCGGTGCGCAACATGTGCAGCCCGGCATTGAAAGCGACGATCTGGATTTCGATTTCGTCGCCTTTGTCGGAATAATATTTCGAGACGTTGGCCGCGACGTTGAGCACGGCGTTCATCTTGTCTTTGTCGTTGTCGCTGATCTGTAGCGCCAGCCGGTGATGCTCGGCCGCGACGGCAGGCGCTGCTGCAAATAGCGCAAACGCCGTCGCCGCGATCATGAGACGAAAAATTCCGGTCATGCTGCACTCCCGGTCCGTAGATTGGAACACCGCAGCGGGCCCGCAATTGCAATCGTAAAAAAAGCAAAGGGCGCCTCCTGGGCGCCCTTTCGGCAGAACTATTTGATTTTGGATTCGCGATATTCCACGTGTTTCTTCGCGATCGGGTCGTATTTCTTCTTGACCAGCTTGTCGGTCATGGTGCGCGAATTCTTCTTCGTCACGTAATAGTGGCCCGTGTCGGCGCTCGAAATGAGCTTGATCTTGAGACTGACGGCTTTAGCCATGGGAAACCTCACTGATTGGCGCGGAACCTAGCGCCCAAGCGGCAAATGTCAAGAAAGCCCCATTTTCTGGGGCTACAGCAGTTCCCGGCGGAATTGCTGGTCTTCCATGTAATAAAACGGCACCGGCAATTCGTGCGCCATACCGGCTTTGACGCGCGCCTCTAGCTCTTCCAGCACGACGCCGGTGATGGTCGGCATGTCGAGCGTCTTGGCTTGCGTGATCGGAATCCAGACCAGTTCCACCAGCTCGCTGTCCGCGCTTACCACGCCCTCAATCCGGTGCACGATCGATTGTGCGTCGGCGGTGAAGAAGCGGGTGTCGAACCGCTTCGGCCGGCGCGGCGGCGTGATGGCGCGCGCGATAAAACGCACATGGGTGAGATCGGGCAGCACGCCGGCTTTGGCGAAGCCGTCCCATTCGGCGCTCGGCGCTTTAGGCGCGGTTGTGCTTTTGACGCCGAGCATCAGCCCGGTTTCTTCGAAGGTCTCCCGAATGGCGGCGAGCGGGAAGGCGCGTGCTGACGGCACCGAGCCGTCACGCGGGCGCGTTTCGATTTTTTTCGCGGCCACCGGGTCGAGCTCATTGGCCGCGCTCATCTGCGCGTCCGCGGGTTCGATGCGGCCGCCGGGGAACACGAATTTTCCCGGCATGAACTTATGCCCTTCATGCCGGCGGCCGAGCAGCACCTTGGGATTCGGCCCCGAGCGGTCGATCAACATCAGCGTCGCGGCGTCGCGCGGCACGCTGTCGGGCATCGACTGGTCGCGCTCGGATTTCGTCATCCGGTCGGCAAGGCTCTTTCCGGGGTCCGTCATCGCGCTTTCCGTTTTCCCTTGTGCTTGCTGCCTTGGTGCCGCATCCGCTGCTGATGGCCGCGCCGGCTGGCGTCCTGATCGGAGCGGCGAGGCGCCGCACGATGCGTGCCTCGCCGTCCGCGATCACGCCGGCCTTCCGATAAGAGTTCAAAGCGCAGCGCCCCTGCGACCGGCGCCGCCTCGATCAGCTTGACGGTCACCGCGTCGCCGAGCCGGTAGGATTCGCCACTGCGGTTGCCGACCATGGCGCGTGCCGGCTCGTCGAATCGGAAATATTCGTCGCCAATCGTGCGCGCGGGAATGAAGCCGTCGGCTCCGGTCTCGCGTAATTTGACGAACAGGCCGGCGCGGGTAACGCCGGAAATGCGGCCTTCGAACGTGGCGCCGATCTTGTCGGCGAGGAAATGCGCGATTAGCCGATCGGCGGTCTCGCGCTCGGCCAGCATGGCGCGGCGTTCGGTCGCCGAAATCTGTGCTGAAATTTCCGCCAGCGCGGCGTGATCGGCCGCCGCCGGCAATCCGTCATTGCCGAGCTTGAGCGCGCGGATGATGGCGCGATGCATGATTAAGTCGGCGTAGCGGCGGATCGGCGAGGTGAAATGTGCGTAACGGCGTAGATTGAGGCCGAAATGCCCGTAATTCTCGGCGGAATATTCCGCCTGCGCTTGCGAGCGCAGCACCACTTCGTTGACCAGTTGCTCGGCGTCGTTGCCCTTGATCTGCGCCAAAATGCGGTTGAAGGCCTGCGGGCGTAGTGCGCCGCCCTTGGGAAATGAGATTTCCAGCGTGGCGAGAAACTCGCGCAGCGCATGGAGCTTCTCCATCGAAGGCTCATCGTGCACGCGGTAGATCAGCGGCACGCGCGCGCGTTCCAGCGTTTCGGCCGCTGCGACATTGGCAAGGATCATGAACTCTTCGATCAATTTGTGGGCGTCGAGCCGTTCCGGCGTCGTGACGCGATCGACGGTGCCGTCGCTCTTGAGTAAGATTTTCCGCTCCGGCAAATCGAGGTCGAGCGGTGAGCGCTCGGTGCGCGCGCGCTTGAGCGCGTCATAGGCGTCGTACAGAGGCTTGAGGACCGGCGCGGCCAGCGGCCCGGTAATTTCATCGGTGCGCCCATCGATCGCGGCCTGCGTCTGTGCATAAGACAATTTCGCCGCCGACTTCATCATGATGCGGTGAAATGTATGGGATCTTTTCTGGCCGTCGGCGCCGATCACCATGCGCACCGCGAGCGCCGCGCGGTTCTCGTTCGGCCGCAGCGAGCACAAGTCATTGGAAATGCGCTCCGGCAGCATCGGCACAACGCGGTCGGGGAAATAGACCGAATTGCCGCGAAGGAGCGCCTCGCGATCGAGCGCTGAGCCCGGCTTCACATAATTCGCGACATCGGCGATGGCCACGGTGAGAATAAAACCGCCCCGGTTGTTGCCGGTCGTATCGGGCTCGGCGTGAACCGCGTCGTCGTGGTCCTTGGCGTCGGGCGGGTCGATGGTGACGAGCGGCAGTTTGCGCCAATCCTCGCGGCCTTGCAGCGCTGCCGGCTGCGCCGCTTCCGCCTCGGCTAAAGTTTCACGTTTGAAGTGCGCGGGAATTTCATGCGCGGCAATCGCGATCATGCTGACCGCGCGTTCGGTCTTGAGCGAGCCGAGCTTTTCCTTGACGCGGCCTTGCGGCAGGCCGAGCCGGCCGGAGCGCGACACCAAGACGGCGACCAGGTCGCCGTCTTGCGCGTTCTCGCTTGCGCCTGCGGGAATGCTGAGTTCCTTGCCAAGCATCTTCTTGTCGATCGGTTCGATCCGCCCGCCGCCTTGCGGCAGCGCGCGAAACACGCCGAGCACGCGATGCTTGGCGTGGTCGAGGATTTTGATGACGCGGCCGCGGTGGCGGATGCCGGCGTCTTCTTCGATTTCACTGATCCGCAGCAGCACCTTGTCGCCGACGCCTGCGGCTTCGCCGGGGCGGGCATTGCGCGGGATGTGAATGCGGATTTTCGGCGCCGGGCCATGCTCGGCTTCGTCCCATTCGTCGGTGACGGCAATCAGGTCGCCGTCGCGGTCGCGCGCGGTGATATCGGCCAGAACGGTTTCCGTCAGTGAACCGGGCTTGTGCAGTTTCTTGCGGCGTTTTTCGACGCTGCCGGTGTCGGCGAGCTCGCGCAACATGCGCTTAAGCTCGGCGCGCATCGCGTTCTTGAGGCCGAAGGCGCGAGCGATTTCGCGGGTGCCGACTTTGCCCGGATTGGTGCCGATGAAGGCCAGCAGTTCGTCTTTGGAGGGAAGCGCAGAAAGTTTATGTTTTTTCAAAATAAGATACTCGCGCAAAAATGGCGCTGTTTGAGATTAAAAATAGGGATACTGCGGCAGCTTTGCCAGCCAACTATTCGGCAGCCGTGATCTTCTCGGTTTTTTTCTTGGCCGGGGGCTTTTTCGCCGAGGTTTTGCGTGGCATGGCGGCTTTCGTACCGCCAGGTTCGGCCGCAGGCGAGGCAGCATTCTTGGCCTTGCGGCCCTTCGGTGCGGTGGCCTCGGCGCCTGCCTTCTTGCGGCCGGCGGCGCGTCGCGGCTGCGAGCCGAGCGCTTCAGCGCGGGCATCGAGCAGCACCACGGCTTCGGTCAGCGTGATGGTCTCCGGCGTCTTGTCGCCCATGATGGTGGCGTTGATGCCGTTATTGCTAACGTAAGGGCCGTAGCGGCCGTTCTTGACGACCACCGGGCCGCCTTTGTCGGGATGTTCGCCGAGTGTGCGTCCAGGATCGGCGCCGAACCGGCGGCCTTTGCCGGGATTAGCCTTCTTCTCGGCGATCAGCGTAACCGCGCGATTGAGGCCGACGGTAAGCACGTCGTCGCCGTCCTCGAGGCTGGCGTAAACCTTGCCATGTTTCACGTACGGCCCAAAGCGGCCGACACCGGCCAGAATCGGCTCGCCGTCTTCCGGCGACCGGCCCACCTCGCGCGGCAGCGACAGAAGCGCCAACGCTTTTTCAAGATCGATACCGTCGGGCGCCACGCCTTTCGGCACGCTGGCGCGTTTCGGCTTTTCGACTTCCTGTTTCTTTTCGCCCTTCTTCGGCTTCGGCGGCTTGATCTGTTCGCCGAGTTGCAAATAGGGACCGAAACGCCCGCCGCGCAGCGTCACTTCGAGCCCGGTCGCCGGATCTTCACCCAACACCTTCTTGCCCTGGACGCCGTCGGCGCTCGGCGTGATCTGCCGGGTAAAATTGCAGTCCGGGTAATTCGAGCAGCCGACGAAGGCGCCGAACCGTCCGGTTTTCAGCGACAATTGTCCGGTGCCGCATTGTGGACACTGGCGGCGCGGCGTGCCGTCGGCATGAACCGGAAAGATGTGCGGTTCGAGCAAGTCGTTGAGCGCGTCGAGCACTACGCGGTTGCGGACTTCCTTGATCTCGTTGACCGAGCCGATGAACTGCTCCCAGAACTCAGCGAGCACCGCGCGCCAGTCGATCTCGCCGTTCGAGATGCGGTCGAGCTTTTCTTCCAGGGAAGCGGTGAAATCAAACTCGACGTAGCGCGTAAAGAAGCTTTCGAGGAAGGCGACGACTACGCGGCCTTTGTCCTCGGGAATGAGCCGCTTCTTGTCAATGCGGACATAGCCGCGGTCCTGCAGCACCTGCAGGATCGAGGCATAGGTCGAGGGCCGGCCGATGCCGAGCTCTTCCATGCGCTTGACCAGAGCGGCTTCCGAGAAACGCGGCGGCGGCTCGGTGAAATGCTGCGAGGATTCGATCGCCTGCTTGCTCAGTGCCTCGCCCTGCGACACCGCAGGCAAGCGGCGCGATTCGTCGGCGTCGCCCGCTTCGTCCTGGCCTTCCTGGTAGAGCGTCAGGAAGCCATCGAATTTCACCACTTGACCGGTGGCGCGCAGATCGATGGTGCGGCCGCCGGCTTTGGCAGCGATGTCGACCGTGGTGCGCTCGAGCTCGGCGTTTTCCATCTGGCTCGCCACCGCGCGGTTCCAGATCAGTTCGTAGAGCCGCGCCTGATCGCGATCGACGTATTTGGCGACCTGGCTCGGCGTGCGCGCCGCGCCAGTCGGGCGCACCGCCTCGTGGGCTTCCTGCGCGTTCTTCGATTTGTTCTGATAGACGCGCGGCGAGGCCGGCACATATTGCTTGCCGTAATTGGCACCGATCATGGTGCGGATATCGCTGACCGCCTCCGGCGCGATGTCGATGCCGTCGGTGCGCATATAGGTGATGAGGCCCGTTGTCTCGCCGTCAATCTCGACGCCCTCGTAGAGCCGCTGCGCAAGACGCATCGCTATCGCCGGCGCGAAGCCGAGCTTGCGGCTGGCTTCCTGCTGCATGGTCGAGGTGGTGAAGGGCGGCGGCGGGTTGCGCCGCGTCGGCTTTGCCTCGACCGAGGTCACGGTGAAATTGGCGTTCTCCAGATCGCGGGTGAGCGATTCTGCTTGCGCGCCCGAGCCGATGTCGAGCCGCTGAATCTTCTCCCCGTCAGCGCCAACCAGGCGCGCCTCGAACACCTCGTTGCGCGGCGTCGACAGCTTGGCGAGGATCGACCAATATTCCTTGGCGACGAATTTCTCGATTTCGAGTTCGCGATCACAAACCAGACGCAGCGCCACCGACTGCACCCGGCCGGCCGAGCGCGCGCCGGGCAGTTTGCGCCACAGCACCGGCGACAGTGTGAAGCCTACCAGATAGTCGAGCGCGCGGCGCGCCAGATAGGCATCGACCAGCGCCGCGTCGATCTTGCGCGGATGCTTCATCGCCTCGGTGACGGATTGCTTGGTGATGGCGTTAAAGACGACGCGTTCGACTTCCTGGTCTTTCAGCGCCTTGGCCTCCTTGAGCACTTCGAGCACGTGCCACGAAATCGCCTCGCCTTCGCGGTCCGGGTCGGTCGCCAGGATGAGGGTGTCGGCGCCCTTGAGGGCCCGCGCGATGTCGTTCATCCGTTTTTGCGACTGGGCGTCGACCTCCCAGAGCATCTTGAAATTGTTATTCGGATCGACCGAGCCATCCTTCGGCGGCAGGTCACGAATATGACCAAACGAGGCCAACACCTCGTAATCGGACCCCAAATACTTGTTGATCGTCTTCGCCTTGGAAGGCGATTCAACAACGACAACTTTCATGTATTTCCAATGAGTTAGCCGCCATCCGCCGCAGCGAAAGTAACGGAATCGCCTGAACGACTCGCCCGGAACATGGGGAAGGGTGTCCAGCCTGTCAAATCGGGCTCCAATTTGGCCCGGTCAAAACATTGAATTAGGGCGTCAGCGGGGCTTCAAAAAATGCGACTTAAAAAGTGTTTCAAATACCACGTCTTGAACGATGACCGCGTTCCGAGGCGTTTGGCGGCTTAGCGCGTCGTCACGCCAATCTGCTGGAGGAACTCCGGCGTTGGATTGCCGTCCGGCACCATGCGGTGCCGGATCTGCTCGTCGCGAATGTTGTCGCGCAAGTCGAAATCGAGATGGCCTTCGAACTCGTTGACCTTGTAGCCGAGCTCGGCGAGGCGTTTCTGCAGCGCGATGCGCGCCTCGCGCGGCAGGGGATGGTCGTCGGCCGGCCATGCCGCGCGGATCGGCGGGCCGCCGGCCATGCGGTCGGCGAGGTGACCAATTGAAATCGCGTAGGCGTCAGAGTTGTTGTATTCCTTCAGCACGTCGTAATTCTTCGTGACGATGAAGCCCGGGCCTTTCGCGCCGGCCGGCCAGAACAGAATGCCGTTGCCATCCTTCGGGAACGCGGCGCCATCGGCGCGCTTGACGCCGAGCCTGGTCCATTCGGCAAATGATGCGCGGCTCCTGCGGTAATCGAAATCCGGCGGCGCGATTACCTCGAAGCCCCACGGCATGCCGTGAACCCAGCCGCCTTTGTGCAGATAATTTCCGGTCGAGCCCAGCACGTCCGGCACGTTGCTCCAGATATCCAGCTTGCCGTCGCCGGAAAAATCGATGGCGAAATCGACAACATTGGTCGGCATGAATTGGGTCTGGCCCATCGCCCCGGCCCAGGACGACAGCATCTTGTCGCGTGGAATATGGCCGTCCTGCATAATCTTGATCGCGACCATGAGCTCGTTGCGGAAGTAAGGGTGGCGGTATTTGACAAAAGCCAGCGTCGCGAGCGAACGGAATACGTCCCATTTGTCCTTGTCGGCGCCGAACGAACTCTCCATTCCCCAGATTGCGATCAGGATCCAGCGCTCGACCTGGAATTTCTTCTCTACCGCGTCGAAAGTCTCCGCCCATTGCGCCGCTTTCTGCGCGCCTTGCTTGATGCGGTATGGCGCGACCAGCGAATTGACGTAAGCGCCGACCGGCTTGCCATATTCCGGCTGGCGCTTGGTCGCGGTGATGACGCGCTGGTCGGGCGTCACGCCCTTGAGCGCCAGATCGAAACTGACGCGGCTGATGCCTTTGCCCTTGGCGTCGGGCCACAGCTGCGCGAGAAACGCGCCAAAGCTTTCGGAATCCTCGTTCTGCGCGCATGCCGTTGCCGGCAGCGCGAACAGGACGAGCGCGAGGATCAGGATTTTGCGAGGCAACATTCCCGGCAGCCTTTGATTCCCCGTGATTGTTATAGCAGCGACACAAGTCCGCCGCCGTGGCGTTCCAGCCGGCCGGCAATTTCCAGTTCCAGCAGCACCGACCGCACGGTCGATGCCGAAGCCTGAGACAGCCGCACCAGATCGTCAATCGAAACCGGTGTTGGGCCAAGCAGCGAGACGATGCGGCTGCGCTCGGTTTCGCCAGGTTCGGCGCCGGCAAGAAACGCCCTTTCCGGCTCGCGCGCCTGCACATCGAGCCCGCGGCCGAGGATCGGCTCGAGCGCAGCGATGACGTCGGCCGCTTCAGTGACCAGCGTGGCGCCCTGCTTGAGCAACCCGTTGGTGCCTTCGGCGCGCGGATCGAGTGGCGAGCCCGGCACCGCGAAAACTTCGCGGCCTTGTTCGCCCGCCAGCCGCGCCGTGATCAGCGTGCCGGAGCGTTTGGCCGCTTCGACGATGACGACGCCGACTGCAAGGCCGGAGATCAGCCGGTTGCGGCGGGGAAAATCGCGCCCGCGCGGCTCCCAGTTGATAGGCATTTCGGAAATAGCGGCACCTTTCGCGAGCATTTCGTCGACCAGCCTCTGGTGCTCGGTGGGGTAGATGCGGTTGTGGCCGCCGGCGAGCACCGCGACGGTTCCGGTCGCCAGGCTGCCGCGGTGTGCTGCTGCGTCGATGCCGCGCGCCAGTCCCGAGGCAATCGTGAAACCGGCGTCACCGAGATCGTGCGCGATACGCTCGGCAAATTTCGTCCCGGCGGCGGAAGCATTGCGCGAACCCACGATCGCCACGATCGGCCGCATCAGCGTGTCGATATTGCCGCGAACCATGAGCAGCGGCGGCGCGTCGTCGATCATCTGCAATCGCGGCGGATAGTCCGGCTCGCCGAGCGCGACCAGAACGGCGCCGTGTGCCTTGAGCGCGGCGAGTTCGCGCCCGGCGTCCTCGCGTGAGGAAATCCGAATGCCGCGGCCGCCGCCGCGCCGCGACAACGCCGGTAACGCTTCAAGCGCCGGGCGCGCGTCGCCAAAATGTCTGATCAGATCGCGAAAGGTGCGCGGCCCGACATTGTCGCTGCGAATGAGGCGCAGCCAGTCGAGCCGCTGTTCGTCGGTCAGCCGCAGGTTGTTCTGCTGCACGATCAACCTTCGCCCGGCCTCGGCGCGGCCGCGGACGTCTCGCCGATCTTGCCTTCGGCGCCGGACATCAGCCGTGCGATGTTTTGCCGGTGCATGAGCCACAGCGCGACCGTCAGCAGCCAAAACAGCGCGCTGACCGCCGTGTAACCACTGATCATCAGCGCCACCGGCGTCACGGCGCTGGCAATGAGCGCGGAGAGCGAGGAATACCGGGTCAGCACGGCAGCCGCGATCCAGATGGCGCCGAACAAAACCGCAAAGGGCCAGGCGAGGCCGAGCAGCACGCCGATATAGGTCGCGACGCCTTTGCCACCCTTGAATTTCAACCAGACCGGAAACAGGTGGCCGAGAAACGCACCGGCGCCGGCAATGAGCGCCGCTTCGTGGCCGAACACGAAGCCCGCGAAGTAAACTGCGGCGGTGCCTTTCAGGATATCGCTGGCGAGTGTGGCCGCCGCCAGGCCCTTGCGGCCGGTGCGCATCACATTGGTGGCGCCGATATTGCCGGAGCCGATCGTTCGGATGTCTTGGGTGCCGGCGAGACTTGTAAGCAGCAGCCCGAACGGGATCGAGCCGAGCAGATAGCCGAACAACAGCGCAACCGAATAATTGCCCCACATGCCCTTTAAACGTATTGGCGCAAGCGTATTCGGGTCAAACGTATTCGTAAACCGTGCGCCCGGCCACAATTGTGCGCACGACGCGGCCCTGCAGGCGGGCCTCGTCGAATGGCGTGTTTTTGCATTTCGACTTGAGTTCAGCCGGGTCAAGCACCCACGGCACGTCGGCGTCGACTACGATAACGTCGGCCGGTGCGCCGGATTTAAGCGTGCCACCCGGCAGGCCGAGCAATTCCGCAGGCCGGCTGGAAACGGCGCGCAGCAATTTGATGAGGTCGAGTTCGCCGCTGTGAACAAGCCGCAAGCCCGCGGTCAGCATGGTCTCGATGCCGATGGCGCCGGGCGCGGCTTCAGCGAAGGGCAGGCGCTTGGTTTCGACGTCCTGTGGATTGTGGTCCGACATTAAAACGTCGATCAGTCCGGAGGCGATGGCCTCCACCAGAAGCTTGCGGTCTTCTTCCGATCGCAGTGGCGGCGACAGTTTCAGGAAGGTCCGGTAGGGGCCGATATCGTTCTCGTTGAGCGTGACATGGTTGATCGAGGCCGAGGCGGTGACGTCAAGCCCGGCGTCCTTGGTGCGCCGGAGCACATCGAGCGATTCCGCGCAGGTCAGGGACGCCGCGTGATAGCGCCCGCCAGTGAGCGCGACTAGCCGCAAATCGCGCTCGAGCATGATGGTTTCGGCAGCCTTCGGGATGCCGAGCAGGCCGAGCCGGGCGGCGAATTCGCCTTCGTTCATCACGCCGTCGCCGATCAGATCGGGATCTTCGGTGTGGTGGACGATCAACGCCTCGAAATCGCGGGCGTAGGTCAGCGCCCGGCGCAGCACCTGCGCGTTGGTCACCGACTTGAGGCCGTCGGTGAAGGCGACGGCGCCGGCGGCCTTCAAGAGTCCGATTTCTGTCATTTCGTTGCCTTCGAGCCCTTTGCTCAGCGCCGCCATCGGATGCACGTGAACGATCGCGGTGTCGCGGGCGCGTCGCAGCACGAAATCGACGGTCGCCGGGTCGTCGATAACGGGCGAAGTGTCTGGCTGACAGATGATCGTAGTGACGCCGCCGGCCGCGGCCGCCTGGCTCGCGGACGCCAGCGTTTCGCGATGGCCGGCGCCGGGCTCGCCGATAAACGCACGCATGTCGATCAGACCGGGCGCCACCAGTTTGCCGCGACAATCGAAGATCTCGGTGCCTTCCGGCACGCCGCCGGCGCTGATGCCGCGCTTGGCGTCGCGCACCACACCATCCGCGATCAACAGGTCGCCCGCCATATCGAGATCGCGCGACGGATCGACGATCCGGGCGTTGGCAAGCAGGATCGGGCGGCGGTCGGACAACATCATGCGTTCGGCAAATTCCGCGACAGCGCTTCAAGCACCGCCATGCGCACCGCGACGCCCATCTCGACCTGCTCGCGGATCAGCGACTGCGCGCCGTCGGCGACCGACGTGTCAATCTCTATGCCGCGGTTCATCGTGCCCGGATGCATCACCAGTGCGTCGCGTTTGGCGTAAGCGAGTTTCTTTTCGTCGAGTCCGTAGAAGTGGAAATATTCCGACATTGACGGCACGTAGGAGCCGTTCATGCGCTCCTTCTGCAGGCGCAACATCATGACGATGTCGGCATCGGCGAGGCCCTCGCGCATGTCGCGCGCCACTTCGACGCCCATGCGCTCGATGCCGGCCGGCAGCAGAGTAGAGGGCGCGACCACGCGCACGCGGGCGCCCATGGCGTTGAGCAACATGATATCGGAGCGCGCGACCCGCGAATGCATGATGTCGCCGCAGATCGCGATCAACAGGCCTTCGATGCGGCCCTTGTTGCGGCGGATGGTGAGGCCGTCGAGCAGCGCCTGGGTCGGGTGCTCGTGCGCGCCGTCGCCGGCATTGATCACCGAACAATCGACCTTGTTGGCGAGCAGTTCGACCGCGCCGGAGGCGTGATGGCGCACCACGATGATGTCCGGATGCATGGCGTTGAGCGTGATCGCGGTGTCGATTAGCGTCTCGCCCTTGCGCATCGAGGAAGAGCTTGCCGACATGTTCATGACGTCGGCGCCGAGCCGCTTGCCCGCCAGTTCGAACGAGGCCTGGGTGCGGGTCGAGACTTCGAAGAAAAGGTTAATTTGCGTGCGGCCCCGCAGCGAGGCGCGCTTTTTTTCGATCTGGCGATTGAGCTCGACGAATTCTTCGGAGAGGTCGAGGAGGCCGGAAATCTCCTCGCGGGAAAGCCCTTCGATGCCCAACAGATGCGGCCTGTTGAGCACGAACGAAGATTTCGGCGCCATGTTCATTAAAGCCATTGCTATAGGCGCAGACGGCCCGTCCGGCAAGGGTTGAACCGACGCCGATGCGGGCGGTGGAAAACACCGGCATGCCTTTTGGCGTGATACGGTTAACGGCACGCGGGCTTTACGAGCAGCGCCAATGCCAGACAACCGGCCTAGCACCAAGCCGAGCCGCAATCGGGACGCGGTCAACCAGTCACCGCCATACGAAGACGTTGATCTGTATCTGAGCGACCGCGCCTTGCAGGATGCGGTGGCAGCGAATGGCGGCACCGCGCCGGCTGCGATCCTCTCGGCTTTCGGCCGGCAGTGGGCCAGCGCGGAAATGTTCGCGCTGGCGAAAGCGGCGAATGAGAACGTGCCGCGGCTTGCCGGCGACGTTGTCGAATTCGATCCGGCCTATCACCGCCTCATGGCGGAAAGCATGAAAGCGGGCCTACATAACATGACGTGGCGCCCCGACGGCGCGCGCGCGCCGGCGCCGGCCGAACTCGCGCGGGCGGCGCGCTATTACATGGTCGCCCAGATCGAGAACGGCCACATGTGCCCGATCACGATGACCCGCGCGGCGGTCGCCGCGCTGGCGCTCGAGCCTTCGCTCGCCGCCAAGGTGATGCCGAAGATTGCCTCGCATGACTATGATCCGGGATTCCGGCCTTGGACCGGCAAGCCATCGATGACCATCGGCATGGGCATGACGGAACGCCAGGGCGGCACCGATGTCCGCACGAACACGACGAGCGCGACCGCGGCCGGCGATCACTACCGGATCGACGGAGCCAAGTGGTTTATGTCGGCGCCGATGTGTGATGCGTTTATGGTGCTGGCGCAGGCGGCGGGTGGGTTAACCTGTTTTTTTCTGCCGCGCTTCGAACCAGACGGCAGCGTCAATGGGTTGCGCTTCGAGCGGCTCAAGCTCAAGCTTGGCAACCGTTCGAATGCCTCCTCGGAAGTGGCCTTCAATGACGCTTACGCGCTTCGGGTCGGCGCCGACGGCGCCGGCGTCCGCACCATCCTCGAAATGGTGCAACTGACGCGGCTGGACTGCGCGATCTCATCGGCTGGAATCGTGCGCATGGCGCTGGCTCAAGCGCTGCATCACGCGCGCCACCGCACGGTGTTTCAGAAGAAACTGGCCGATCAGCCGCTGATGCGCACCGTGCTCGCCGATCTCGCGCTGATCAGCGAGGCAATGCTGGCGGCGGTCATGCGGCTGGCGCGCTCGTTCGATCATGCCGCGAGCGATCCGAGAGAAGCGGCGCGTGCCCGGCTGCTGACACCGGCGATCAAATACTGGGTCTGCAAGAGCGCGCCCGCTTTTGTCTATGAATCGATGGAGTGTCTCGGCGGCAATGGTTACGTTGAGGATAGCATCATGCCGCGCCTGTTTCGCGAGGCGCCGGTCAACGCGATCTGGGAGGGCTCCGGCAATGTGATGTGTCTGGATATATTGCGAGCACTGTCGCGTGAGCCGGAAGCGGCGCGCGGGGTGATCGAGGATCTGGCGCGAGAGGCGAAGGGACTGCCGGGCGGCGCGGAGGCCGTGCAAACGATTATAAAAATTGTAGACAGTGCGAACGCAGAGGCTTATGCGCGCCTCGCCGTCGAACGGCTGGCGATCCTGGCCGCGGTCGCGGCGTTGGCTACGACGAAGCCTTCCTTCGTTGCCGAGCAATTCACACGCGTGCACCTG
>JBPCQM010000226.1:0-3546 GCA_050998115.1 Pseudolabrys sp.
AGACGGTTGTTGTTGAGAAAACACTTCCCACGGAACCCATCCGGGTCAACGGTCGGCTAGCTGCACTCATTCAGAAGCCGACGTTCCAGGAAAGTTCTCTGTCGGGGGTTAAGATGGTAGCGGGAGAGGGACTCGAACCCCCGACCCCAGGATTATGATTCCCGTGCTCTAACCAGCTGAGCTACCCCGCCAATGCGTGTGAGATTGCGGTTTCAGGTACCGCCGTCGCGAACGCGCGCCATATAAGAAGCCGGTCGAGGGCCTGTCAAGCAAACCCGCTGGCGCGCGCCAAAGTCTTTAGATGCCCGCCAAGTGGTTGCGATCGGATGCTATTTCGGCCGGACGTTGGGATCGCCGCCGGGGCTGCCCGGGGGCGGGATCACCGGCATGTTGCCGCCGCCATCGGGGGTGGGCGCCCGCATCGCCGGATCGACGCCGGGGGGCGGACACAGCACACCGTCGGATTTCGCCAGTTTGTCGCCGAGCGGTTCCTGGCTTTGGCCTGTGGTAGCGCCCCTCGGCGCGATGTTTCCCTGCGCCGTTGATTGCGTCGGCGAGCATCCAGTCGCGCGCCCGGGCGCAGGCGGCGTGGTCTGGGCCGGCGGGGTTGCCGGCGTCGGCGGGGCCTGCGCACTCGCGACGCCCGAGGCTGCCAGCAGCACGCATGAAAGGAACAGGGAGGTTTTCATCGGCATACAGGGAAAACGGCCAGCGCGCCGGGATGTTCCCGTGGAAAGCTTCAGGATTTGCGGTAGCGGATCAGCGAGAAATGCCCCATCGGAGGCATCGGCCGGCGTTCGGCCAGGCTGACGCCGCCATGTTTTTCCGCCCAGTCGACCAGCCGCGCCCAGGGAAATTCCGGCCGCCAGCCAAGCCGCCGAGCGAGCGGCGCGAAGGCCAGCTCGAAGACGCGGCGCGGGCCGCCTTCGGCACCGATGTGATTGATCAGGATAAGTTCGCCGCCGGGCTTCAGCACGCGGATGAAATCGTCGAGCGTCCGTTCCGGATCGGGCACCGCGGTGATGACATATTGCGCCACAACCGCATCGAAAAAAGAATCCGCGAAAGCAAGGTTTTTCGCGTCCATCACCGCGAGCGTCTCGACATTGGAAAGGCCGAGCGCGCGCACCCGGCCCTGCGCCTTGCGCAGCATCGGCTCGGAAATATCGACGCCGCACAGTTTCGTGGTGCGCGAATAATCCGACAGCGACAGGCCGGTGCCGACGCCGACATCGAGAATCCGGCCGCCGATCCGGTCGGCCTCGGCGATGGTCGACTGGCGGCCGTGATCAAAGACCTTGCCGAAGACCAGATCGTAGACCGGCGCCCAGCGTCCATAAGCCTTGGCGACCCCCGCGCGGTCGATATCTGCAGCCATGCCCCGCCCTGAAATCCTATCCGCGCATCACCTCGACCAGCGGCCGCATGCCGCCTGGCGTTGCGTTCTTCGCGGTGGCGCTCTGGATGAATCCACCGCCGAGCACGCGCGCCTGTCCCGAAGCCGCATCGTAGAACACGCAGGCCTGGCCCGGGGATACCCCCTCTTCGCCCGCGACGAGTTCGACCTCATAGCCGCGCCCGGCCGCGCGCAGCCATGCCGGCTGCGGCGTGCGGGTCGATCGCACACGGACGAAAATCTCGAGCCCCTCACCGATGGCGCGCTCGAGCGCGCCGTCGCCGATCCAGTTGACGTCGCGCAGCGCGATCCGGTCCATCCGCAGGGCTTCGCGCGGCCCGACCACGACGCGGCGGCTTTCGGCGTCGAGCCGAACTACATAAAGCGGCGCGTGGGAGGCGATGCCCAGGCCCCGCCGCTGGCCGACGGTGAAATGAACGATGCCCTGATGGCGGCCGATCACGCGCCCTTCGAGATCGACGATGTCGCCGGGTTCGATGGAGTTCGGCCGCAGCCGGCCGATGACATCGGAGTAGCGCCCGGTCGGCACGAAACAGATGTCCTGGCTGTCGTGCTTGTCGGCCACGGCAAGATCGAAACGCCGCGCCAGCTCGCGGGCATGCGGCTTGGTCATGTCGCCGAGCGGAAACCGCAGATAATCGAGTTGCTCGCGGGTGGTCGCAAACAGGAAATAGCTTTGGTCGCGGTCGGAATCGGCGGCGCAGAACAGTGCCCGCGAGCCCTCGGCCACGCGGTGCGAGGCGACATAATGTCCGGTCGCAAGCGCGGCGGCGCCGAGCTCGCGAGCGGTCTTGAGCAGATCACGGAACTTGACCGAGCGGTTGCATTCGATGCACGGCACCGGCGTCTCACCCGAGACATAGCTCGCGGCGAAATTGTCGATCACCGATTCGCGGAAGCGATCCTCGTAGTCGAGCACGTAATGCGGGATGCCGATCCGCTCGGCGACGTTGCGCGCATCGTGAATGTCCTGCCCGGCGCAGCAGGCGCCCTTGCGGTGAGCGGCCGCGCCATGATCGTAGAGTTGCAGGGTGATGCCGACGACGTCGTAGCCCTCGGACTTCAACAGCGCGGCTGTCACCGATGAATCGACGCCGCCGGACATGGCGACCACGATCCTGGTGTCCTGCGGACGGCCGTTGAGGTCCAAACTGTTGAGCATGGGTCCGGTCATCGATGCGATCGCTCCGGCATCCGACGCTCCACGACCGGAAAGCCAGCAATGCGATTAGTAAAGCACATTGCGGTCCAAAACCGCCCTTGAAGCTAGCGAGCCGTTCCGGGCACGCACACCCGCTTTGTCGGAACGCTGAAAAGCTGCCCTTTAATATAGGCCACCTTCCTGCGAGGCAATCACGTGCGCCTGTTTTGCGGGCGACAAACGGCAAATCTTGCCGCCGGGCAGAAAAGGGGGGTTCCAGGCCCTCGCGCCGGTGGTGGCGGGCGGCTTAACCTATTGAAATACATAGAAATTCAAAACCACTTGGGATGGCCCGGTCCTTGCTGATCGGTCAGCGAGTTTCACCGTCAGAGGCCGCCAGTGCAAAGTGTCGCGTCAGAAGCAGCCACCAGCATGTCCTTTCAGGGCCCGTCGCCACGGCCTGCGAGGTCATCTTCCGACCCGTCGCAGGGCAATACCGTTTTCGCCTCCCTGGTCGACAGCACCGCGGCGACCGACGCGAGGAGCACACCGACCCAGGACCAATCGGCTCCGTCGCGGAGGTCCGACACCAACAACAATTCGACTGCCGCGGACAACAGTCGTTCGCGCGAGGCTGCTCCCGCGGGTCAGTCGGCCAAAACTGATTTGGTCAACAACAATCAGGGCATCAACGCTGCACCGCCTTCCGCGGCCGGTCCCGGCGCGACAACCGATGCGCCATCGCAGCCTCGAGGAAAGTCGGCCGGCTCGCAAGCCGACGGCACCAAATCGACCGCCAATTCGTCATCCTCCGATGCTTCTGCTGCAGCCGATCCCGCGAGCGCTGCCACCGCGGCAGACGCAACGCTGATCACGGCGCCGAACGCAATCGCGGTAGTCATCCCGGTACACATAACGTTAACGGCCGTTGCCGCGCCTCCCACCGCCGCGGCAACGTCCGGCCCTGCCACCGCGCCGCTGGCGATCG
>JBPCQM010000233.1:0-11018 GCA_050998115.1 Pseudolabrys sp.
GTCGCGTATAACCTAGCTCTGCCCCTTTGAACCGGCTCTGAAACCCGTTGTTATCGACCGTTCAAGCAGTCGGCCGCGCCGTGTCGGGATCGCGGCGGCATCAAGGCGGAGCGAGAAAAGACGGGCATCCGCCCCGCGCTCGGCTAGCGGTGGCGCACAATTTCGTGAGCGGGGAAGAAACCGCGAGGGCGTTTGTTTTTCTGTCATCGGCGGGCGGCAAATGCGTTATCATCCGCGGCACAGCCAAAGAGGGGTTTCATAATGACTGCTTACTACCTTCACAAAGCCGGGATTTTCGCCATCGCTGCGCTGTTCGCGGCCGCCTTTGTCGTCAGACCAGCCGCGGCGATCGGCACCGACACGCCACCGCCCGCGAGCGACAGCGGCAAGAAATCCGACAAGAAAAAATCCGAAAAGAAGGAAAAGAAGAGCGACGCACGCGACGCCGCGCAGAAACTCGCCGATGCGCAATTCCTTCAAGATTATCGTGCGGCACGCGAACAAATCCTCGCCGGGAATTATCAGGCCGGCATCGCCGCCATGCACGCGCTCGGCCATGACGAGCATCCCGACGTGGCGAACTACATCGGCTATGCCAATCGGCGGATGGGCAATTACGACGACTCGAAGTTTTGGTACGAGAAGGCGCTCGCCGCCGACCCGCAACACGTGCGCACCTGGTCCTATTACGGTATGTGGCAGGCCGAGCAAGGCAATCGCCTGAAGGCCGAGGACTTTCTTGCCAAGGTGCAGTTGATTTGCGGCAACACCGACTGCAAGGAATACACCGAGCTCAAGGCGGTGATCGACGGCAAAGCCAGTTACTGATTGGCGGCCTCCGCTAAGCGTCTCGTTTCTCGTCGGATACAACAGATGGCCGGGCCCCTCGCCCGGCCTTCTTGCATCGCCCCGCCTGCCGCCTCGACAATGCGCGGCCAAATCTATAGAGCAGCACCGCGAGTTTCATGAAAATCGTATTGAGCGTTCGATGAACCGTTCCGAGCAGCGATTCAAAACGATTGCCTTCGTCGCCAGCCATACGCCGGAGGCGCGCGCGGCTTGTGACGCGCTCGAGAAAAAATACGGCAACGCCGAGCCGCGGTCGGCCGACGTGATCGTCGCGCTCGGCGGCGATGGCCTGATGCTACAGACGCTGCACAAGTTCATGAAATCCGGCAAGCCGATCTACGGCATGCATCGCGGCACGGTCGGCTTCCTGATGAACGAATTTCATCTCGACGGCCTGCCCGAACGGCTGGCCAACGCGCATATCGCGGTGATTCATCCGCTGATCATGCGCGCGCACGATGCACAAGGCCGCAGCCACGAGCATCGCGCCATCAACGAGGTCTCGGTGTTCCGGCAAAGCGCGCAAGCCGCGCATCTGCGCATCCTGATCGACCGCCGCGAACGGCTTGCCGAGCTGGTCGCCGACGGCATGCTGGTGGCGACGCCGGCCGGCTCGACCGCCTACAATCTGTCGGCGCAAGGTCCGATCATCCCGATCAACGCTACGCTGATGGCGCTGACACCGATCAGCCCGTTCCGGCCGCGGCGCTGGCGCGGCGCGCTGTTGCCCGACAAGGCCCGCGTCACCGTCGAGGTGCTGGAAGCTGACAAGCGGCCGGTCGCCGCGGTCGCCGACCATGACGAAGTCCGTTCGGTAACCTCGGTCGAGATCAGCACGGATCACGGCATCGCCATCAATATGCTGTTCGATCCGGGCCACAATCTCGACGAACGTATTTTGAGCGAGCAATTCGGCTTCTAAGGACGCTTTTTTGTTTGCGGCCTTTTCAGAAAACCGATCTTCATCTTTCGGGGGGATGCGCGCCATATCCTAAACGGTTCATTAACGGCGCCCCGTTGGTTTGTTCCATCGGTATCGGGCCGCTTGCCCGGCGCCCGGGGCATTCATGGTTCGCATCGATTTCAACCGGCTGCGCTTCCTTGTCATCGACGACAACGCGCATATGCGGCGAATTCTACGCACGCTGCTGCACGGCTTTGGCGCCCGCGAAGTCTACGAAGCCGAAGACGGCGCCGCCGGGCTGGAGGCTTTCACCCATTACATTCCCGACATCCTCATCCCCGATTGGGCGACGCCGATTTTCGATGGACTCGAACTAACCCAGATGATCCGCCAGCCGGGCGCCAACGCCAATCCGTACGTCGCCATCATCATGCTGACCGGCCACTCGGAGAAAAACCGGGTGACCGCGGCGCGCGATGCCGGCATCACCGAATTCCTGGCAAGCCGATCTCGGCGAAAGGGCTCTACCAGCGCATCGTCAACGTCGTCGCCAATCCGCGCTCTTTCATCAAGACCAAGACTTATTTTGGGCCCGACCGCCGGCGCAACGTCAACCCGAATTATGCCGGGACGGAACGGCGCAAGGGCGGCAAGGCAGACGTTATCTGTCAGGCTTCGCTGATGGAAAAAGCCCGCCTGCCCGGATAACGAGGAGCGAGAGCCCGATGGCCCCCCGAAAGAAACTGCGGCGGTCGCGACTTATGCCGACCACGAAGTCATCACGCCGCAACACAAGCTGCGCAAAGCGGTGTCGGACAGACCGTTGGCGAGGCCGCGGCCTTTGGCTTTCCGGCGGTCGCAGCGGCCGCCGACAGCCTGTGCCGGTTGATCGAATATACGCCTGACGCCACGCGCATACCGCACAAATTGCTCGACCAGCATGTCGACGCGGTGCGCGCGATCTATCGCGAATAGGCCCGCTCCGACGCCCTGGAACTGGCGGCGACGCTGACCAAGCGGTTGCGCGAGGTCACCGATGAATTCCTGCTGCACGAAAACAAAGGCCGGTCGAAAATGCTGGCGATGATCATGGGACCGCCGCTGGCGCCCGAATAACCGGCTCGACCGGACAAAAGCTAAGCGACCAGCAACCGCCCGCCGGTATAGCTGTCATGCGCGACCAGGTCGTCGCAGAACATGCGTGCTTCCTCGCGCGCCGCCTCGACCGCGAAACGCCGCAGCAGCGTCAGCAGTGGCTCGACATCGCCGATCGCCTGTTCAGCGCAGCGCGTCAACACCCGCTCGACCATCCGCCGTTTCAGGCGGTCCGCCCCGCTCGGCCCGCCGAGCAGGGCGCCTTCGCGCATCGCGGCGATCGCCTCGCGGAACGCCGAATAAGCCCCATCCGGCAGGCCGGCCTTGATATAGAGCGCGCGGAAACCGGAAATCGTCTTGTCGTGGACGTAGCTTGTGACGCGCTCGATCGCCTGGCCCGAAAGTTCGGCCAGCGCCTCCTCGAACAATACGACATTGCCGGACAGCAGCGCGCGCAGCAGCAGGCCGGCTGTAAGCTGACCGCTGTCGCGCAGATGCGAAACCAGATCGCCGACTTCCTCGTAAGGCGTGTCGGCGGCGAGCGCCACGGTCGCCTTTTCGCAGGCCTCCTTGGCGGCATATTGCGCGTGATCGGGCGCCAGCCAGTGCCGCGACGTGACAAATCCGGCCAGCGCCTGCGACAGCTTGGCGAGCAGCGCCTGCCGGCTCCGCATCGGCAGGTCGTCGCGCGCCAGCAGGTTCTCGCGGATCGGCGCGAGATGGCCGAACCGCTCGATGACGCGGACGATGGAAAACGGCGTGATCTCGGCGTCCGGATTTTCGAGGAGTGCAAGGCAGGCCTGCGCGGCGCCGACTTCGGCGATGGCCGCCGACACCGAACGCTGCAACATAAGGCGTGAGGCAATGGCGGTTTGCGCTTCCGGATGGCCGGTCGCGACCAGATCGACCAGGTCGGCGTCGAGCAAAAGCGGCGAGCGCTCCAAAATCGGCACCGCGATTTCCGGCTGATCGCTGGCCAGCGCGTGCACGACGATCGGCGGCGCTTTCTGGCTGGAGGCGAACACGTCGGAAAGCGCGCGGCGCACCAGCGGCGACGGATCGTCCAGCAACATGATCATCGCGCCTTCGGCGGCGGCGCGGTCGTCCGGAGACAGCGGCGAATGCAGGTAAGCGCGCGCCAGCGCCGACGTGGCGTCCGCCCGTTCGCCGGGCGGGGCGTTGCGCAACCACTGCAGAAACTGGCGAACGATCATCGGCAACCCAACGCGACAACGCCGCACATACTTGCGACGGATCGAGCCTAGCCGAGGAGGCTTAACAAAGCGTTCACCATGCCTTTTGACAAAACGTTAACGCTGCAAGCCACTGCGGTTGTGTGCAGCTAGACATTGCCGCCGGCCGGCTTTGCCGATCCCGGCTTGGTATCGGTGAACAGATTGAGCGTGCGCACCGCGTTGTCGGCGCCATCTCTCGACGGCGACCACAGGCTGTTGACCACCGGTGACACGCCGTTGCGCGGCGGAGTTCGAAACATCGTCTCGAACAGCGGCTTGGTATCCGGCGCCGGCGGCCGATCGGCGCGCGCATCGGCATAGGCGCTGGTCAGCCCGGCGGTATCGGGCACCGCGGCTGCCGCGACCGCGCGTGGCGACGGCAGGTTGCCCGGCAGCGAGCCGCGCAACGCCCCGATGACCGGAGCCGCCGGCCCGACGGCCGCGCCGCTCCCGGCGTGGGCAACTTCGTAGCGCCCGGTGAGCAAGCGATAGACGTCGAGCACGCCGCGCGGCCGGCCGCCGCGATCGAAAAAGATCGAACAATTGGCGCCGGACGCCTGCGGAAATAGCGCGGCCGCGTTGGTGCGCGGCGCGGACAGTGCCGCGCCGATTAGTTTTCCCGCGCCGTTGGAGCGGAGAAAATGCGCGATATAAAGCTCGCCTTCGCTCGGCGCGCGCCGAGCCCGTCGGTGAGCTGCGCTGCGTTGTTGCGGGTGTAGGCTCCCGCCATCATGGCGTTGACGCGCGGATCGGCGCGCAGTCTCATGATGGCGTCGCGCGCCGCGGGGGCACGTCGAGCCGCCCGTCCGGTCCTTGCACGATCGCGTCGGCATAGCGCGCCAGCCCGAACTCCGGCCCCGAGCGCTTGACGGTGCCGAGCCAGGGTCTGGTCGATGAACTGAAACAGCCCCTTGGCCGAGGAGGTCGAAGCCTGCGCGCCGGGATTGAGATTGGATTCGATTTGCGCGGTGGCGAGCAGATAATTGAAATTGGCGCCGGTCGAATGGGCGGCCTGGCGGATCGCCCCGGTGACATGGGGAGCTGCGCTGGTAGGCTGAACCTGCATGATGCGCCTTTGGCCGATACGCATCACGCGGCTTTGCAGCCGTCCGAATAGCCAATTCTAGGATGGGCAATTATGGTAAATGAAAGCTTAAGGTCAGGGGATCGGGCGATGGCGGATACGATGCATCGGCACAAGCGTGGCGGGCTTTATTTCGAGGGCTTCGAGGTCGGCAAGACCTATGAGCACACGCTGCGGCGCACCGTGACGCAAATGGACAACATGCTGTTCTCCAACATGACGCTCAACCCGCAGCCGCTGCACATCGACCGCGAATTCTGTGAGAAAGAGACCGAGTGGGGTCAGCCGCTGATGAATTCGCTGTTCACGCTCGGCCTGATGATCGGCATCCACGTCAGCGACATGACGGTCGGCACCACCATCGCCAATCTCGGCATGAGCGATGTGAAATTCCCCAATCCGCTGTTCGAGGGCGACACCGTGCGCTGCACGACCGAGGTGTTGTCGAAGCGCGAGTCGAAATCGCGCAAAGGCGCTGGCATCGTCGAATTCCATCACAAGGCCTTCAAGCAGGACGGTACACTGGTGGCCGAATGCCATCGCCAAGCCTTCATGATCATGAAGCCGAAGTAAGAAAGCCAGCGATGCGGTCACTGCTGTTCGTCCCGGCCGACAGCGCCCGGAAGCTCGAAAAAGCCATGACGAGCGGCGCCGATGCGCTGATCGTTGACCTCGAGGATTCCATCGCGCCGGACGGCAAGGCCGCCGCTCGGGCGCCGGCACTGGCGTTTCTCCAAGACGCCAACACCGCGAAATCGCGCCCGCGCCTGTTGGTGCGCATTAACAGCCTGGACACCGGCCTGGCCGACGCCGATCTCGACGCGGTGGTGGCCGGCCAACCGGACGCCATTTTGCTGCCGAAGGCCGAAGGCGGCGCCGCCGTCACCCATCTTGACGCCAAGCTCACCGCGCGCGAGGCGATCATCGGATTGCCGGAAGGCATCGGCATCTACGCCCTCACCACCGAAACCGCCAAGTCGCTGTTTCTGGCTGGAACCTATGGCGGCTCCAGCCAGCGGTTGCGCGGCCTGACCTGGGGCGCGGAAGATTTATCGGCCGAGCTTGGCGCCGACGCCAATCGCGACGGCGACGGCAATTGGCTCGATCCCTATCGTGTCGCGCGCACGCTGTGCCTCGCCGGCGCCTCGGCGGCGCAGGTGCCGGCGCTCGACACCGTCTATGTCGATTACAAAAACGACGCCGGGCTGCGGCGCGAATGCGAGGAAGCCCGGCGCGACGGTTTCACCGGCAAACTCGCCATCCATCCGGGCCAGGTCGCCGCCATCAACGAGGTGTTCACGCCAAGCGCGGCGCAGATTGCCAAGGCGAAAGCCGTAGTGGCGGCCTTCGCGGCGCAGCCGGGCGCCGGCACGGTCGGCATCGAAGGGCGGATGTACGACCGCCCTCATCTGGCGCGGGCCAATGCGTTGCTGGCGAGCGTGCAGCGCTAGTCGCGCTTGCGATTCCGGTTGGCGAAAGCTGACAGCATACGTTTCGGCTCATCGGTTTCGAACGCCTTCACGAAGGCGTCGATCCCGACCGCGATGGCGCGATCAATCGGCAGTCGCTCCCATTCGTACATCAGCGCTTTTTGTGCGCGGATCGCCTGCGGCCCGGCCGCCAGCAAAGCGGCGACAATCTTCTCGACTTCGGCATCGAGCGCGTCCGGCGCGACCAGGCGTTCGACCAGCCCCCAGCGCAAGGCGGTCTCGGCGTCGATGATGTCGCCCAGCATCAGCAATTCGCGGGCGCGGCCGAAGCCGATCAATTGCGGGATCAGCGCCGCCTCGACCACCGAGGGGACGCCGACCTTGACCTCCGGCATGCCGAATTTCGCGCGCCTCGTGGCGACGCGCAGATCGCAGGACACCGCGACTTCGAGGCCGGCGCCGAGCGCAAAGCCGTCGATGCGGGCGATCACCGGCGCCGGCAGCCGCCGCAGGCAATCGCAGGTCCGGTGCACCAGCATGATGAAATTTTCGGCGCTATCGCGATCGAGCGCCGCCATTTCCGGAATGCTAGCACCGCCGATGAAGGCCTTTTCGCCGGCGCCCGTGAGCACCAGCGCGCGCAGATCCTCGCGTGCCGCAAGCCGCTCGACCGTCTCGATGAACGCGACCATCAGCGCACGGTCGAGCGTGTTGAGCTTGGCCTGGTTATCGAGCGTCAGGTAGGCAACGCTGCCAGCCGTGCGCTCATCGAGCCGCAAATCGATCCGCGCAGCGGTATTGGCCATCGCTCGGCTCTGCTTGCCGTAGACCGTTTTCGGATCGAAGGTTTTTTCGTTGTCGCGGAATTCCAGCGCCGCGCCGCCGGTTTTTCCGAGCGGCACCGCGCGGTAAAAGCACGAGCGCCGTCCGGTGTGGCAGGCGCCGGCGCCGTGCTGCTCGACCTTGAGCCAGACGCAATTCTGGTCGCAATCGACCCGCAGCTCGACGACGCGCTGGCCGTGACCGGAGCTCTCGCCCTTCTTCCACAGCTTCTGGCGAGAGCGGCTGAAATACCAGGCCTCGCCGCTGTCGATGGTCTGACGCAGCGCCTGCGCATTCATGTGCGCCACCATCAGCAGATCGCCTGACGTCACGTCGGTGACGACGGCGGTCACCAGCCCGTCGGCGTCGAATTTCGGAGAGAAGGCGGTACCTTCTTCAATTTCGTCGATGGTAGCCATAGTGACATCGTCATTGCCGGGCTTGACCCGGCAATCCATCTCATCTGTTGAAACGCAGTATGGATGCGCGGATCAAGCCCGCGCATGACGAAGATCGGACTAGCCCTGACCCCCGCGCACCATCGTCATGAAGCGAACTTGCTCTTGCGGATTGTTCTCGAACAGTCCGGAGAATTGCGTCGTCACCGTCAACGATCCTGGTTTGTTGACGCCGCGGATCGACATGCACATATGCTCGGCTTCGAGCATGACCGCAACGCCATGTGGCCTGAGGATTTCCTCGAGCGCGGTAGCGATCTGCGAGGTCATATGCTCCTGCGTCTGCAGGCGCTTGGCATAGACGTCGACCAGCCGCGCCAGCTTCGACAAGCCAACCACCCGCTCGACCGGCTTGTAGGCGATGTGCGCCTTGCCGAAGAACGGCATGATGTGATGCTCGCAATGCGAATTGAAGCCGATGTCCTTCACCAGCACGAAATCGTTATAGCTGCCGATCTCGCCGAATGTCTTGTCGAGGATGTCGAGCGGGCATTCGCGATAGCCCTGGAACATCTCCTCGTAGGCGTCGACGACGCGCTTGGGGGTGTCGAGCAGGCCTTCGCGGGTGGCGTCGTCGCCAGCATAGGCGAGCAGCGTGCGCACCGCGCGCTCCGCCTCATCGCGCGAGGGGCGCGGGGCGGACGGCTGTGGCGCCGCGCGGACATGTTCCGACAGTCCCTGCTTGGGCCACGGTGTTACGATGGCGGGCTTGTTGGTCTTGGCATCCATGACGGTCTCTCCGTTCGACCGGCCTTCAACCGAGGCCGGGAGTGTCACCGGGGGTCGCGTCAACATTAGAGTCGAACGCCTTCCCATGGTTCCCGATCCGCCTGGATCCTTTTCGCGAAGCGGGAACACACCCTATATAATCCATTGCCGCGCGGAGGCAACGCCCGGCCGGAATCGGAAAAACGTCAATGCTCAACGAGGTTTACAACGACCGGATACTGGAATTGGCGGGCAATATTCCCCGCCTCGGCCGGCTGGAGAAACCCGACGCCTCGGCCACCGCCCATTCTAGGCTGTGCGGCTCGACTGTCACCGTTGACCTGAAAATGGACGGCCCGGTGGTCGGCGATTTTTCCCATGACGTGAAGGCCTGCGCGCTCGGCCAAGCCTCGTCCTCGATCATGGCGCGCCATATCGTTGGCTCCAAGCCGCAGGAATTGCGGGCGCTGCGCGAGACCGTGCGCAAAATGCTGAAGGAAAACGGCGCGCCGCCGGCCGGCAAATGGGCCGATATCGCGGTGCTGGAACCGGTGCGCGGCTACAAGGCCCGCCACGCCTCGACCATGCTGACGTTCGACGCGGTAGTGTCGGCGCTCGACCGCATCGAGACGCAGCCCAAGCCCGCCGGCAAATAAGCTAAGATCAGCGGCGCGAGGCGAACCCGCCGGTTTTCGGTGCTGTCAGCTCGGCGCGGTTATTGCCAGCGGCTTTTTCGCAACTGGCGCTCAATGCCGGCAGAATCTGTCCGGCGCCGGTATTGCCGAGCCGGATCGCGGTGATCAGGCCGTCACTCGCGGTCGTCACCATCAGCGAATGCGCGCCGGAGCCGGCAAACCCCTTGATCATCGCGGCCGGCACCGTGCCGGTGGCAAAGGTCTCGATTTCGCCGCTGTCGGCATGGCGCTCGGACGACACCACCTTGAGCGTCGCGAAATTGCCGGCACTGCGCAGCGTGACGGTGTTGACGAGGCCGATTGTCTGGCGCGAGCCGCCATGACGCTTTTCGGAGTAGCTCACCACATAGCCGTCGGCGCCGCCGCACGCGACCATCAAATTGAAAATGCCGATCTCGTCGCCCTCGACCGTGAGCGGGTGGCGGCGCGCCAGTACGCTGGCGCCGGAATTATCGACCATCTGCCAGCGGCGTTCGGAAACCGCGCTGGTGCGCAGGCCGTCGGTGGCCGGCAGCACCGCGATCGAGGCCGTCGCGCCGGACGCCCGCGGCTGCGCCGACAGCGGCGCCTCGTCGGTGTCGAGCTTCATGCGGCGCAATTCGTCCCGGCTGAGCGCGTGCATCGGCTCCCAAGGTGGAATGCGCAGCGCCAATTCGAGCAATTCACTCGGGCCGCCCATGTCGGAAACAAATTGCGCCAGCCGGCCGATATCGCGCTGCACCAGCACCAAGTCTTCCGCCGAATAGGTCGCCGCGGTCGGATCTTCGCGGCGGTCGCCCAGCCAGATTTGATGCACCATCACCCGCGCTTCGACCGGCACGTGACGGCGCACGCCGGCCAGCAGCAGGAAGGTGCACATCGATTCACAATCGGCGCGCGGCGACAAATTCGCGCGGCCGGCGGAGGCGTCATCGGACCTGATGTCCATGACACGCCCGACCGTGGTGGCGAGTTCGAGGCGGCGGATGGCGCGGCCGAGCGCGATGGCGCCGCGTACCGAACCGCCGTCGGAATCCAGCGCCACCGTCGCGCCGCGCAAATCGCGGCCCTCGATGAATTTGGCAAAGTCGCGCGGCGTCTCGTTGGTGATGGCGCCCTTGGCCGAAATCCACAGGCGGCAGTTTTTCCCGCAAGCCTCGGCCGGACCCTGCTGGCGCAACTCGAAGCGCATCGGCAAGGTCCGGTCGCCCGAACTTGCGTGCGCGGGGGCGTGAGCGCAGATAGCGCCCAACGCAAGCGTAATAGAAACGAACAGGACGCGAAGCATCCTACCCCCTTCCAGTCGCTCAGGCCCTAAGTCGGCGTGGTAACCCACGTTCTGTCCGGGCCGGGCGCCAAGTCACCCCTTCTATGCTTTGCTTATCGGCCGCCTAGATTCGGGTCTAGTGCAAAAATGTCGCTACCAACGATAATTGCCTCCGAATTATTGTGCAGAATCAAAGTGAAGGAACCGTTGCGGCGATGACCAAACAGCCAGCGGCCACTGAATTAGCGCGTTTTCCCCGCCTGGCTGGCCGCGGTCTGATCGCCGCCTACCGCTATACGATCGGCGCCTTGATCGGGCCACGCTGCCGCCATCTGCCGAGTTGCTCAGACTATGGCGATCAGGCGATCGGGCGATTCGGGCTGTGGGCCGGCGGCTGGATGACGCTGGCGCGGATCGCCCGTTGTCACCCGTTCGGCACATCTGGCCTCGATTTCGTGCCCGGCGCTGTGCCGGCGCACGCGCGCTGGTACC